>JAFURH010000044.1 GCA_017471945.1 Clostridia bacterium
GTAAAACGGATATTCGCGTAGCCGTGCTTTACCACGCGGAAGCGGTTTGGAGTGGATACGAATATATGGATATGGAAGACGTTTGCAAGTATCTTGCGCAACGTCAAATTGATTATGATATAGTGCCGGAATACGAGATTAGAGCGATTGCCCAAATTATGACAGATCTCAAAGAGTTTGAAAACAACCATAACGATTTGATTCGGCAGTGCGTATTGCAAGGTAGCCGTATATACGAAGGACTGTTGCAAATGGCATCGAGTTCTCGCGTAACCATATACGATGGGAAAGATAAAAAGCAAATGATTCGCTTTGACATTCCTGCGGAGGTTGATACAGTCGTTGCATCTGCTGCTATTGCCGACGAGATTGATAAAGGTACAAAAGAGCTTGTGGCAAGAATGACCGATGAAGCCGTCGCCGAAGTTGACATCAAAAAAATGGCAGAAAAAACTGTCGGCAGTAGAAATTTGTTGCGCAAATATATTGGTAAAGAAGCAATTCGTGTGGATGCTTATAAGATTGATCAAAACCCTCAAAACGCAGGCTATCGTTCTTGGGGGCAGACACAAGTTAACAATTCCGGTGCGGAAAAATTCGTAGTCTACTTTGCTGTTATTCTCTCTTTGATGAATTATACTCGCGGTGATTTTGGAAGTATCCGTGACAAAGATTTGCGAAGCGCATTAATTCTCGATAATCCCTTCGGGGCAACGTCATCTAAGCATATTCTTGTTCCGATGTTTGCAATTGCCAAGCATTTCAGAGTTCAGATGATATGTCTTTCTGACATCAATAAGTCTGACGTTATTAACTGCTTTGATATTGTCATCAAGGCGATTGTCAAAAAGCGTCCAATGTCGAATAATGAGCTTTTGACACACGAAGGGAACGAATCCATTGAACACGGGTTTTATCGTTTGGAGCAATTGTCGTTGCTATAACAATCGATTGACTAGAGAATATTTTTTTGATGGAACCGTTGATGACGAAATTGATTATATTTTTGCAAAAATCAAGAGCGAGTAAAATTGTCTTTTTCATGATAACTTAGAAAGATGGTCCTTGAGAAATTATAGGATGTATACCTATAAATTCAAGAGGGAAATATTGTCGTAGATGTGTGTATTTAGAAAAAAGCTCTTTCTGATTTTTATATATCGTTATTATAAAAAGTGCTAAAAATCAATATTTTAGGAGAATGGACGACGGTTAAAACTCCTTTCATAGTGGAGTGTTTCACAGGCTAATATCAAGAACCCTCGTAACTAAATTTATAAGCGTAAAAAAACGGTTTGCTGAATAAGCAAGCCGTTTTTTGCGTTTCTTTTCGAAAATCATTGACAAATATAAAAAAATTGCATATAATAAAAGAGCAACATCGTGCTACGAATACTTTTTCTGTTAAAAGGATATAACCCTGGTAGGGCTATATCCGATTCGCGTTTACAAAATCCTTTTAACGGAAGAGTAGACGGTGTTGCAACTTTGCGAATACGATATATCTTCTACGGTGTCGTTCTCGCAAGGGAGCGGCATCTTTTTTTATTTACGAAGGAGGGAAACGGATATGCACGAATTGTTGGAGAACGTAAAGGCGATTTTCGAGGAGGCGTTTGAAAAATTTTCGCCCGAGGAAGAACGGGTGATCAAGCTGATTTTCCGTTACGACGGTATAAAATATACTTACGCACAAATAGAGGAAATGCTCAACATACCCCGCAACAAAATAGGAAGCGTCAAGCAAAGAGCGTTGAGAAAACTCCGAAAGCCGTTGCCGAGGTCGAGGATCGAAAAGCATTTTTTGGAAATTTTCCGACTTGACGAGGATAACTTCTATTTCAGTTTGACTAAAACCGTCTTTGGATTTACTATGTTAGCGCCCGAAATTCAAGAAGCTCGCGGCGGTATCGTTTCTGCCGATACCGATTTTTTTCTTTTTTGAGAAAAATGTATAAAAAACAGGACTAAAAAGTTGAAATAGCCTATTGACAAACCTTGAAAATTATTGTATAGTGGAGATAGTCTTACGATATCCGCGCGCGGGCGCGCGCGACGGGAAAAAGGAGAAATTATGCTTTTTGAACTTTTGGCGCGGGACGAACGCCTTTTTAAAGGCTCGGAAGAACTTTCTTCCTTTTGCGGGTTCAGGCTTGCAAAGGGTGGGAGGAAGATCAAAGCGGTAAAGTCTGAAAACGGCTTGACTGTCGAAGGAAAAGAAGGCGAGATCACCCTTTCGTATTCCACGCTTCCCGAATTTTATCTGGGCTTGGGTCTTTGCGTGGAGCGTTACGCCGAGGCGAATTTTTGTTTGAAGCGGAAATGCAAAATAGAGAGGTTGGGTCTTATGCGCGACTGCGCGCGCAACGCCGCGATCAGTTTCGGGGGCTTTCAAACGCTCGTGAAAACGTTGGCGCTTTTGGGGTATACGTATATCGAATTATACGTCGAAGATCTGATGGAGCTTCCCGAATATCCTTATCTCGGGCAGAGCAGACCCCGTTATTCGGTCGCCGATTTCAAGCGTTTCGACGAATATGCGCAGATTTTCGGGATCGAGCTCGTACCTTGTATCCAGACTTTGGCGCATTACACCGCCGCGACCCGTCAATGGGATCTGTTGGAAATCTTCGATTTTGGCGATACGCTGTGCGTGGGGGAGGAAAAGACCTACGAGTTTTTGGACGCGGTGATCGGATTCTGCGCGGAAGCGTTCACTTCGCGGCGTATCAATATCGGTATGGACGAAGCCTTTTCGATGGGGCTTGGCAAATACCGTGAAAAGCACGGATACCCCGAAAATAAAGGAGAGCTTCTGCTCGAACATTTAAACCGCGTAAACGGGCTGTGTAAAAAGCGCGGGTTCAAGCCGTCTATGTGGAGCGATACCCTTTTCCGTTTCGGGCTCGGCGGCGCGCCCGAGTATAAGGACGTGGTCGGAAAGCGTTTTTCCGAAGCTTTCAAGGCGAAAATGCCGAACGGCGTGACCCTCGTGTTCTGGAATTACGATCATTCCGACGCGGAATTTTACGATAAGATCTTGGCGCAACATTTCGAACTGACCCAAGACGTGGCGTTCGCTTGCGGGGCGTGGACCTGGAAGGGCTTTGCGCCGTTTAATACGATCGCCGAAAACAATTCTCTCGCGGCGTTGGAAAGCTGTATCAAAAACGGAGTTTCCGAGTTCCTCGTGACCGTATGGGGGGATAACGGCGCGGAATGTTCGACCTTTTCGGCTCTTTCCACCTATTTGAAGATCGCCGAGACCGCTTACGGCGGCGATACGTCCGCCGCGGCGTTGAACGCCCGTTCGCTCGCGCTGTTCGGGAATACCTACGAGGAATTTTTGAGCTTGGAGGACGCGAACAGAACGCACCTGCATACGATCAAGGACGGAAAGGATATTAACCCCTGTAAATACCTGTTCTACAACGACCCGTTGCTCGGCGTAATGGACGCGCACGTATATCCCGAACTGAAAGAATATTACGAGAGAAACGCGCGAACGATGGGGACAGGTACGAGACGAACGGGAACGTTTGGGTATCTTTTCGAAACGCTTGAAAAGCTTTGCGAATGTCTTTCCGTCAAAGCCACCCTTGGCGCGGAGATCACGCAAGCGTATCTTTTAAAGAATACCGCGATGCTTGAAAAACTGACGAAGGAAACCCTGCCGGAAACGATTCGGCGCGTAGAAGCGTTTTACGAGGCGTTTGAAACGCAATGGTTCAAAGAAAACAGCGGTTGGGGTTTCGAAGTGATCGGCGTTCGTATCGGCGGACTGGAAGAGCGGTTGCGCCGTACGCGGGAAACGTTACAAGCCTATCTCTCGGGAGAGCTTGAGCGTATCGAGGAGCTTGAACAGCCTCGGCTGCCTTTTTCGGTAAAAAGCAAAGCGGGCGACGACGTCGTGTGTAACGACTACGCCGCGATCGCAAGCGGTTCGGATATTTAAGGAGGAACGGAAATGAAATTCGATATTCGAAATCTCGACGAACGATTCCGTGAAGGGTTGGAAACGCTTTCTTCCTTCTACGGCTTTTCTTTTGGGGAAGGCGGCGTAAAGATTACGGCAGAGACTTGCGAAGAGGGGTACGGCGTGGACTGTAAAGGCGGGGCGGCGGTCGTCCGCTATTCGCAAAAGGCGTTGTTTTTCACGGGTTTTTCCTACTTGATGCAAAATTACGGAAAGGATTTTTCCGTACGTAAAACGCATATCGGCAGACTCGGGATAATGCGCGATTGCGCGCGCAACGGGAGTCTTGCGGAAAAGGGTTTCCGCGAATTTATCGTCTATTGCGCAATGATGGGTTACACCTATTTCGAGCTGTACGGCGAGGATCTTCTGGAAGTGCCCGAATATCCCTATTTGGGCGTCAATCGCGGCAGATATTCCAAAGCCGAACTTCGGCGTATGGACGAATACGCGCAGACGTTCGGGGTCGAGCTGGTGCCCTGTATCCAAACGCTCGCGCACCTGCCGCATATCTTCCGTCACGACGCCTTTGCGCCCATCAACGATATGCAGGATATTCTGCTCGTGGGGGAGGAAAAAACCTACGAATTTCTGGACGCCGTGATCAAATTCTGTTCGGAAGCGTTCACTTCGCGGCGTATCAATATCGGTATGGACGAGGCGCATATGCTCGGACTCGGGCAATATATGGCGAAAAACGGTTACGATCCCGACCGTACGGGTATGTTTTTAAAGCACTTAAACCGCGTTTTGGAAATTTGCCGCAAATACGGCTTTAAACCCGCGATGTGGAGCGATATGATCTTCAAGATCGGGCTGGATATTCATATCCCGCAGTCGTATATCGGAATGGAAGGTAAGACGATGAATAAAACGTTTGTCGAAAACTTTCCCAAAGACGTCACGTTGATTTTCTGGGATTATTACAATTTCGAGCAGGAATTCTACGACGGCGTGTTCGAGCGGCATTTCGAACTCACGGACAACGTGGCGTTCGCGGGCGGCGTGTGGACTTGGCACGGATTCTCGCCCTATAACACGATGACGGAAGCTATCGTCGAAGCGCAGACCAAGAGTATTTTGAAAAATTCCTGCAAGGACGTGTTGATGACGGCTTGGGGGGACGGCGGGGGCGAATGTCTGCTGATGACGGCGGCGTCCTCTTTTCTGTTCACGGCGGAAAAACTCTCCGGAGGAGGGAGCGTGGACGAGTTGAACGCACGCGCCCTGACCATTTTCGGGAATACCTACGAAGAACTCAGATCCATCGAGCTGATCGAGCGTACGCGGGAAGATTCCATTGAAAATACCGTAAAGACCAAGCACGGCAACAATCCGTCGAAATATCTTTTATATAACGACCCGCTTTGCGGGGTCCTCGACGCACACGTATATCCCGAGTTGAAAGAGGCGTTTGCGCGCAACGCTGAGCATTTAAAATTGGTCGCGGACAAAAAAGGCAAGCTTGCGCGATATTTTGAAAGCCTGCATTATTTGGCGCGGTGTGTAGAAGTCAAAGCGACTTTGGGTAAGGATATCGCCGCCGCGTACCTTGCGGGCGACAAAAAAAAGTTGGCGAAAATTGCTTTGGAAATCATACCCGAATGTCAGGTACGGTTTGAGCAATTTGCCAACTCCTACCGCCAGACTTGGCTTGCGGAAAACAAGAGCTTTGGGATCGAGGTCACCGATATTCGGTTCGGTACGGTGAAAAAGAGATTAGAGCACGCGAAAAAGCGCATCGAAGAATTCGTCGCGGGAAAGACGGAACGCATCGAGGAATTGGAACAAAAAAGACTTCCGATAGCTTCTTTTATGCAAGAAAAGGAAGATATCGGCTATAATTCCTTTTCTTGGAACACGACTTGCTCGTTTATATAAAATCTACAAAAAAAGAACGGCTTCGCCGAAAGAATAACCCCCAAAAAGTTCGTTTAACTTTTTGGGGGTTATCGTCCGCATAGGACGGGACTTTCGAGTGAGCGCGATTTCCGTTGCGCTCAACTTTTTTTTTACAATGCTTACATTCGCTCATTGATCTTTCCTGTCCTATCACGATACTCCTTACTCGTGATATTCTTTAAAAAGATCGTTGGGCGTACAGTTTAAAATATCGCATAACGCTTGCAGGTTTTCAAATTTAATTCCGCGCGTTTGATTGTTTACGAGCTTATTAAAGTTTTGATAACTTAACCCTAATTGTATATACAGCCAATATTTCGTTTTTCCTTGTTCTTTTAAAATATCCAATATCCGTAATTGCATAAATATATCTTCCTTATACATTATATAATATTTACATTATATACGTAAAAAATACTTGACAAATAGATTTATACATTATATAATGTACACATAAGATATTCGAAGGAGAAGAAAATTTATGAAAAAGAAATTTTGGGCAATTCTTTTGGCAGGTATGGCAACGCTGGGCTGTTTGGTGGGGTGCGAAGAAGAAAAGGCGAGCTCGCTACCCGTCAGCGAAACGGAATGGGCGAAGGCTTGCGAGGTGGATTGGGAGAATTTTAAATACGTTCAAGACGTTTTGACGGAAATGGATGTACAAGGCGAAACAACGAAATCTGATATATGCACGGAGATAATCGCGACTGATACGGCGCGTTATAGAAAATGGACGCATAGCGAAGAAGATGCCGTCGGCTTAATTACGGAAGAGTACTACGTAAAACGTAGCGACGGCGTTTATTCCTGTCGTTATTCTAATAAAGTTTCGGAAGGAAATTACGAATGGGGGAAAGCGGACGTTGATTGGGAAAAAATTTTCGTAGAGAATATCGTAGCGGCGAAAGCTCTCGTGGAAACTCTTGTTTCATATTATGAAAATCTGACTTACGACGAAGAAAAGGATTTGTATTTTTTCAAAGACGAGGAAAGCGTCGCACACGGTTCGGCGAATTACGGGATGACGGCGGATTACGAAATCCAGTTAAAAGACGGGAAATTATATACGATAAAGGCAAATACGAGTACGAATGCGGGGAGCGTTATAGAACAAGAAATCTTTATGACGTTTGGAAAACAAACGTTGAGGCTTCCCGAATTTAATTAAACATAAAGAAAACGCCCTCACTCCAAACGGAACGAGAGCGTTTCTAATTTTCATTGAAACAATAAACAACCGCTTTTTTTAAATTCTTCGGCTTTTTTAAGAAGAAGTTCTTCGCTTACCGAAAAATGGGAGGCAAGACAGGTAAGGCACAAAAATTCGTTCGCCATACGGTTGACGAGCTTTCGAGTGAGCGCGATTTCCGTTGCGCTCAACTTTTTTTTACAATGCTTACATTCGCTCATTGATCTTTCCTGTCCACGATCTTCGCGCGATAGACCACGCTTTCGCCCGCGCCGAGCGCGCGGCGCACGAGATTGTTGAAGGGATAGGAAATTTTTTCTTCCCAACAATCGGTGAGTTCGAGCGTTTTACCTGCATTGACGTCGATACCCAAATCGGTGAGCGCAACTTGGAAAATTCGTTCGTCCTCCCCGAAATTAAAAAACCCGATAGCGAGATCGCCGTTTTCGAGCGGGCGTACGAGCACGTGCATTTTTTCGGGTACGCCCCAATGATTGTTGGCGAGACGGTAGGTTTGCGCGCACGATTCGTCTTGATCGATTTCGATTAAAATTTTATTTTTTAAAAGCGCGAGCGCCCCTTCGTCGGCGTTTCTTAAATCGCAACCGATCATCAGCGGGGATTGCAACATACACCACGCCGCAAAATGCGTTTTATATTGCGTTTCCGTACAGCCGCCAAGACCCACGTTGCCCTTGCCGTTCATTCCCACGACGAGCATATCCATATCGTTAAAGCAGTTTTTTCCGCCGTAGGGGAGAATGGAAAGTTGGGCGTTGAAAAGGTCGGTCACGCTTTGGAAATTGTCGTGGATATCCTGCGTGGAACGCCACGTGTGCGCGCCCGTGGAGCGAATCCATTGATGCGTTTGATCCGCGCCCCAGCTGCAAGCGGAAAAAAGAATATCCCTGCCCGAATTTTTAAGGGCAAGCCCCATCGTACGGTAGAGCTCTTCGCCCGTGCGGTTGTGCGGTTTGAAACAGTAGTCGTATTTCAAAAAGTCCACGCCCCATTCCGCGAAGGTTTTCGCGTCCGTCCATTCGTAGCCGAACGAGGAAGGATAGCCCGCGCAGGTGATGAGTCCGCTACAAGAATACATACCGAATTTCAAGCCCTTTTCGTGGAGTTTATCCGAAAGATATTTCATTCCGCGCGGGAATTTTTCGGGGTCGTAGGCGAGTTTTCCGTTTACGCGTTCTTTGAGCGCCCAGCAATCGTCTACCACCACGTATTCGTAGCCCGCGTCGCGGAAACCGTTTTCGACGATAAAATCCGCCATTTCGAGAATCAACGTTTCGTTTATGCTTTCCCCGAAGGTGTTCCACGAGTTCCAGCCCATAGGCGGTTTATTGACAGTCATTTTTTACCTCTGAAAAAATTTTATTATTAACATTATAATATAAAAAGGAGGAAAAATCAATGAACGTATGTTGCGGTTATATGTCTAAATGTTGAAATTTTAAAAAAATCGCGGTTTTTTTGCGTCGAACCCCGTTTTTCTTTTTTATTCCGTTTACAAAGGACGAAAAAAATGCTATAATGCTTATAAATAACGGAGAAGGCAGGTATCGTGATGCTCAACGAAAAAATGTACGCTTTGGGAAATAAACGCTCGGTGATCAGAGAGATTTTCGAGTACGCAAAAAAACGGGGCGGGGAGATCGGAAAAGAAAACGTGTTTGATTTTTCCATCGGCAACCCTTCCGTGCCCGCGCCCGAAGAGGTAAATCAAACGATCAAAAAGCTCGTGGACGAAACGCCGTCCGTCGAACTCCACGGCTACACTTCCGCGCAAGGGGATAAGCGGGTGCGCGATACCATCGCGGCGAATCTTTGCAAGCGGTTCGGCGCGAAGATTTCGGGCGACGATTTGTATATGACCTGCGGCGCGGCGGCGAGCCTTACGATCACCTTTCACGCGCTGAAAGAGGACGGGGACGAGTTTATTACCTTCGCGCCGTACTTCACCGAATATAAAGTATTCGTCGAGGGGGCGGGGGCAAGCTTGAAAGCGCTCGATTCCGATCGAAATCTGCAACCCGATTTCGCGGCGCTCGAAAAGGCGATCACGCCCAAAACCAAAGGGGTGCTGATCAATTCCCCGAACAACCCTTCGGGGGTGGTCTACGGGGTGAAAACCATCCAAACGCTCGCGGAAATTTTAAAGAAAAAATCCGAAGAATACGGCAAACCGATCTTTTTGATCGCCGACGAACCCTATCGCGAGCTTGTCTACGATAAAGAAACCGTCGTGCCGTTCCTTATGAACTATTATAAAAATTCTATCGTCTGCTATTCTTATTCGAAATCGCTTTCCACGCCGGGCGAGCGTATCGGCTATATCGCCGTGAATCCCGAAGCGGACAACGCAAAAGGGGTCTACGCGGCGGTTTGCGGCGCGGGCAGGGCTTTGGGCTACGTCTGCGCACCCGCGCTTTTTCAGCGCGTAGCGGCGGCTTGCGACGGGCTTACCGCCGATCTGAGCGTGTATAAGCGCAATCGCGATTTATTGTATCGGGGCTTGACCGCTTGCGGATTCGAATGCGTTTATCCCGACGGCGCGTTTTATCTGTTTATGAAAGCGGCGGGAAACGACGCGTACGCGTTTTGCGAGCGGGCGAAAAAATACGAGCTGTTGCTCGTCCCCGCCGACGATTTCGGCTGTAAGGGCTACGTTCGTATCGCCTACTGCGTGCAAACGCAAACGATCGAGCGGGCGTTGCCGCTTTTTGAAAAGCTCGCAAAAGAATACGGGCTGTGAAAAGTTCTTTAAACGCTTGACAAATTCGCGCGTATATTATATAATAAGGAAAAAATAAAGGAAGAGGAATTATGAAAAAAGTAAAAGTATTTTTGGTCAGTTTATTTGCGTTAATTTTAGGCGCGTTCTGTTTTGCTTCTTGTGGCGGCGACGAAGGCGTAGAAGGGAAGTATATATTTTCTTATATTTCCACGACGGTAGGAGGCGAACCCGTCATAGTAAATGCAGGCGAAGAATACAACGGAGTTCTGTTTGCCGAAGATTTTATGACGATCGAGATTGACGGTAACGGCGAATTTTCCATCGAAATGAAGATGCCGGGAGAAGAAGCGCTTTCTCAAAAAGGCACTTGGGAAGAAGGCGAAGGAAACGTGGTGGTGCTGACGGTGGAAGGATCTTCGCAGGAAGTGACGATCGAGGACGGCGTTTTGATATTTGACATTCCCACCTTAGGCATCGTTACGTTGGAAAAATAAATTTCGTTTCGGGCGGAATTTTCCCGAAAAATAAAAAAATAAAAAATTTTTAAAAAGTCAAGCAAAAAAGATTGACAAGCCCCTTCAAATGTGGTAAACTCTATTTACGCACTCGAAGGGGTGTAATTTTTTTGTATGGAGTTTTGATTATGGCAACCAAGACGGCAAGAGCTAAGATCACGTTCGAATGCACCGAATGCAAGCATAGAAATTACGACACGATCAAGAACAAAAAGAACGATCCCGACAGACTCGTTCTTTCCAAGTATTGTCCTTTCTGCAAGAAGCATACCGAACACAAAGAATCCAAATAATCGCAAACGCCCTTTCGCCGCTTAAACGCGGGGAAAGGCGAACAGAGGTTAAAAATGGCAAACGCAACTAAAACGAAAAACAAGAAACCCAACTGGTTCCGTCGCGTGGGCGCTAAGTTCAAGGAAACCTTTTCCGAGCTGAAAAGGGTCACTTGGCCGAAGTTTACCACGGTTTTGAAAACGACGGGCGTCGTTCTCGTGGTCGTCGCCGCGTTCCTTGCGGTGGTTACGGGCGTGGACGCGTTGCTCGGTTGGCTTCTCGGTTTGATCACGAACGCCTGAGGGAAAGGAGAATATTATGCCGCAGAACGAACAACCCAAGTGGTATATTCTTCACACCTATTCCGGGTATGAAGCGATGGTGAAAGACAGCTTGGAAAAGCTGATCGAGAACAACAATTTAGGCGACTATATCGTCGATCTGAAAATCCCTATGGAGCAGGTTATCGAGGAGAAAAACGGCAAGAAAAAGGTCGTGGAAAGAAAGCTCCTTCCCTGCTACGTATTCATTAAAATGATCTACACCAACCAAATTTGGTACTACGTCACGAGCACTCGCGGCGTAACGGGTTTTTGCGGCCCGCAGGGCAGACCCAAGCCTATGAACGAGGACGAGATCAGAAAAATGCGCCTCGAAACGGTCGTGGCGGAAGTCGATTTCGTCGTGGGCGACACGGTGTCGATCGAGGACGGACCTTTGAAAGGATTTTTGGGTACGATCAAGGAACTTAACGACGCCGCGCAAAAGGCGAAGATCGCAACGACGATGTTCGGCAGAAGCACGGACGTGGAAGTGGAGTACATTCAAATCAAGAAAGTGGACGCGCCCCTTCCCGAACCCTCCGCGGACGACGCGGAATAACTCTTTTGCCTTCGGGCAAAAGCTTACCTTTGTTAAAAAGTGGGAGAGACGTCAAATTTTTGAGGGCGTCACGATAAAACCACAATAGGAGAAAATATTTATGGCTAAGAAAATCACAGCAGTCGTAAAATTGCAACTTCCCGCAGGGAAAGCTACCCCCGCCCCTCCCGTAGGTTCTACGCTTGGTCCGTTCGGTATCAACCTTCCCGGATTTACGAAGGAGTTCAATGCAAAAACGGCAGACAAACCCGGTCTCATTATTCCCGTGGTCGTAACGATCTATCAAGACCGTTCGTTCACGTTCATTTTGAAGACTCCCCCCGCTCCCGTTCTGATCAAGAAAGCGCTTGGTCTTGAAACGGCAAGCGCAAAGCCCAACTCGGTAAAAGTCGGCAAGCTCACGAAAGCGCAGGTCGAAGAGATCGCGAAGATCAAGATGCCCGATTTGAACTGTACGTCGCTTGAAAGCGCTATGAGTATGGTTGCAGGTACCGCTCGCAGTATGGGCGTGACCGTAGAAGACTGATAGGAGAGCGGTGGCAGAGAGGAAACTCTCGCGATTGACCACAAGGAGGATAATAAAAAATGAAACACGGAAAAAAATATCAAGACAGCGTAAAAGCATTTGACCTTACGAAGCAGTACGAAGCCGAAGAAGCGGTTTCCGTACTTTTGGAAACGGCAAAGGCGAAATTCGACGAAACGATTGAAATGCACGTTCGTTTGGGCGTAGACCCCCGTCAGGCTGACCAGCAGGTCCGCGGCGTTCTCGTTCTTCCCAACGGTACGGGTAAAACCAAGAGAGTTCTCGTGATCGCGAAGGGCGCGAAAGCGGACGCGGCGCAGGCTGCGGGCGCAGACTACGTCGGCGCGGAAGAACTCATTGCGAAGATCCAGAACGAAAACTGGTTCGATTTCGACGTTATGATCACCACCCCCGATATGATGGGTATGGTAGGTCGTATCGGTCGTGTGCTCGGTCCTAAGGGCTTGATGCCTAACCCCAAGAGCGGCACGGTTACGATGGACGTTGAAAAGGCGATCAAGGAAGTGAAAGCAGGTAAAGTCGAATACAGACTCGACAAAACGGCGATCATTCACTGCCCGATCGGCAAGAAGAGCTTCGGCAAAGAAAAGCTCGTGGAAAACTTCACGGCTCTCTACGACGCGATCGTTAAGGCGAAGCCCGCCGCTGCGAAGGGTCAGTATATCAAGAGCGTTACCATCGCTTCGACGATGGGTCCCGGCGTGAAGGTTTCGACCAAAGCGTAAAAAACAAAAAAATTTGTCAAAGGCGGTCAAAAACGGTTGACTGCCTTTGACGGAAATGTTATAATAGACAAGTAAAAGATCAAAACCGCAGACAGCGAGTACCGCAAGGTTCGAAGGCAAGCCGCTCGCCGAGGGATAAGATTGATATTTCATAGAGAAATTGACGTCCTTATGCCGCGCGGTATAAGGTATTTTTATTGTCAGGCGGAAGCACCGCTTAAAGGAGGTAATTATGTCGGCGAATGTAGAAGCTAAAAAACTTATCGTAGAAGAAATCAAAAGCAAGATCTCTGCGAGCAAATCCGTCGTTTTAGCGGATTATAATAAACTCACCGTGCTCGAAGTAACCGCTTTGAGAAACAAATTCAAAGAAGCGAACTGCGAATACAAGGTTTATAAAAACACGCTCGTAAGAAAGGCGTTCAACGAACTCGGCGTAACCGATTTCGACAAGGATTTGAACGGCACGACGGCGACCGTATTCTGTGCGGACGAAACGTCGGGTGCGGCAATCTTTGCGAAAGCGACGAAGGAAAACCCCGCTCTCGTTGAAAAAATCGTTCCCAAGTGCGCGTATCTTGAAAACAAATATCTTGATAAAGCGGGCGTTAAGGAACTTTCCGCAATTCCTTCCAAGGACGTACTCATCGCGAAGATGCTCGGCTGCTTGCAGTCCTCCATCTCCAAGTTCGTATACGTTTTGGATACGATTGCAAAAGCAAAAGAAAGCAACTAATTATTAAAAAAATCATTAAAAAAATTCGGAGGATTAAAAATTATTATGGATATTCAGAAACTCATTGAAGAAGTAAAAGCTATGTCTGTTTTGGAACTCAACGAACTCGTAAAGGCTCTTGAAGCTGAATTCGGCGTAAGCGCGGCTGCTCCCGTTGCTGCTGCCGGTGCCGGCGCTGCGGCAGAAGCTGCTCCCGCTGCGGAAGAAAAGACGGAATTCGACGTCGTTCTTAAAGACATCGGACCCAACAAGATCGCGATCATCAAGGTTGTTCGTGAAGCTACGGGTCTTGGCCTTGCAGACGCGAAGAAAGCGGTGGAAGCTATGGGCGTTATCAAAGAAAACGCACCCAAGGCTGACGCGGAAGCTCTCGTTGCGAAGCTCAAAGAAAACGGCGCAACGGCTGAACTTAAATAAGTTTATTTGCAAAAAAATCCCTCGAACGGACAAGTTCGGGGGATTTTTTGTTGTTTTATGTATTTACCATTTTTGCACGGGTTTATAATTCCCGTTCGGCGCGGTGTAGGTAAGAGTTGCTATAACAGTATCTTTTTTATCTTGTTTTTTATAAGTATAAGTGCTTTCTATATTATACGTTGTTCCCGATATATCTTTGTTGTACGTTTCATAAATCATCGTTTCCACTTTTAAAACGATGGCTTTCGCTAAGGCGATTTTCTCTAATGAGGTTGAAAGGTTTTCAAAGCGATGCTCATTAAAATTATAGGAATATGTGTATACCGTGTATACACCACTTCTGTCGTATTCGACGCGATATTCGTAAACGGTAAAAGTGTGTTCGGTGGAAATTTTTTCTATGTGAGAGTCGCGGTAAGCTCCTTTTATAATGCTAAGAAATTTATCATAGACGAGTTTAGCTATTTCTTTTGTAGCTGTACTGTTTGCAAATTTTTCGCTTAACTTTTTCGCTTCTTCTTCAAAGGCTTGCTTGTATTTAGCAATTTTAGCTTCCGTATCGCGTTGGTGTTGAGCGATTTCTTCCAAGAAAGGACTTTTGATTTTATTTTCCCATTTTTCTCTTTTTTGCTTTTTTATTTCTATTTTTTTATGTTTAAAAGGAATTACGGCACGGTAAAGAGGATATGCGAGAGGAAACAAAACAATACCAAGAATACCTCCGTAAATAAATCCCCCGAGAAACCCTGCAATAAAACCTGCCACTATACCGCCAAATGCTCCGACAATAGCACCGCCAACGCAAGCCAAAATCAAAACGAAACCCTTTAAATTTGAAGCTGCTATAATAGCATAAACGGGCATACCTATTCCCATTAACAATGCAAGAATAAATAATATTCCAACCATTTCTGCGCAAAAGGCAAGCATATAAGAACCAAAGGTTTTCTGGTATAATTCCTCATCGTCATATAAATTGAACAACTTTTTAAGCCACTTAAATTTTTCGGCTTTTTTAACGGCTTTTTGCATTTCTTGTTCTTTTTGTACTTGGTACTTTTTTGCAAGCTCTTCTTGCTCTTTTTCGTAATCGTCAGGGGCAAGGTTGTATTCCATACTTTTTCTCCTTATAAAATAATTTTTAGCAAAATAAAAAGGGCGTCAACCGAAGCTAACGCCCAAAAAACGCAAACCCCGATTGTCGCCAAACAAAATTATATAGAATAAGCACGAGCCTGCACATCCTAGTAGGGAATTTGCATTTTTATCAAATTCAATACTAAGATGTACAAAGTAAAAGGATATAATACGCCCTTATGAAAAAAAGTTCGTCTTACGCTAAAAGATATATAATTTTGTTTGGCTTCTCCATTATACAATAAATAGACAAAAAATTCAAGTGTTTTTCAGAGAATTTTCCCCGAATGGAACTACGACACTTGACTTTTTCGTTCGTTTTTGATAAAATAAATTCAGCGTATTGTGACCGAAAGGAAAAAACTGGGTGAAAACGCCTAAAAGGAGCGCTTGATGAAAGTTTCGAAAACGGTAAAAAAACAGCTTTTGAACGGCTTGTTCGTCGTGGCGCTTTTGGTGATCACGCTCGTCATTTTGTTCACGAGCAATAAAGACCTCAGTTACGCCGATATCAAAAATTATTTTGCCGATTGCAATTTTGGGATTTTGTCGGGCGCGCTCGTGTGTATGATCCTTTTTATCGTCTTTGAGGCGGTGAGCTTACATATCATTACGCGCAAACTCGGCTACCGTCCGAAATTCCGTTCCTCGCTCGCGTATTCGTCAGCCGATCTTTATTATTCGGCTTTGACTCCGAGCGCGACGGGCGGACAACCCGCGTCCGCGTATTATATGGTGCGCGACGGGATCGACGGCGGCACTTCGGGCTTTGCGTTGATGTTCAATATCTTCGCGTATACGGGCGCGATCCTCGTAATGGGCGTCGTGGCGTTTATCGCAGGGTTTTCCATCTTCGGGCAATTCGGCACGTTCGTGAAAGTGATCGTGCTCGTCGGCTTTTTTTTACAACTCGTTTTGTTCGCGTTCTTCTTTGCGTGTATGAAATACGATAAATTCGTGTTAAAGCTCGGCAACGGCTGTATTTCGCTCGTCACGAAAATGAAGCTGATGAAAAAGCCCGAAAAATGGCGGGAGAAATGGCAGGGCGCGGTCGTGAAATATCACAACGATTTCGAGGTCGTCAAAAAACACCCGTCCTTGTTCGTGTGGGCGCTTTTGCTGAATATCCTGCAACGGGCGTCGCAACTTATGATCACTTATTTCGTATGCGCGGCGGTGCTTCCGAGCGTTTCCCCGCTTGAAATCTTCTGCGCGCAGGCGTTTATCACTTTGGGCTATAATTCCTTCCCGCTCCCCGGCGGGTCGGGCGTGTACGAACTACTATATATTCAAAGCTATCGCGCTATGGGCTACGAAAACCATTTCGTGATCGTGGCGGTGATGGTCACGCGTTTGATCTCGTACTATTTGTTAATGATCGTGAGCGGGGTGTATACTCTCGTTTATCATATGCTCGGCGGAAAGAGCAAAAAAATCGTTCCGAAAGCGGACGAAGGGGAAGAGGAAACGAGCCCCGAACCCGTTTCGGAAACACCCGTAACAACGGAAGAAAAAACCAACTTGGAGGAGTAAACAATTATGGAAAGCAAGCGTTTCGTAGGACACTGGCATTACGGTGTGATCTTAACGTATATCTCGGTCGCAGCGGCGATCGCGGGGATCTTTTTCTCCGCTTCGTATAACCCCGGCTACGGCGTATTTTGTCTTTTGATCAGCGGCTTTTGCGACAGCTTCGACGGCGCGGTGGCAAAGACCCGTAAGAACAGGACTCGTCAAGACAGAATGTTCGGCGAACAGATCGACTCTTTGAGCGATATTATCGCCTTTGGCGTAGCGCCGATTATGATCGGTTGGGGTATGGGTATGCGCGAATGGTATTTCGCGCCCATCTTCGTGGCGTTCTCGCTGTGCGCGCTCATTCGTCTTGCCTATTTCAACGTGGAAGAGGAATTAAGAGTGGAAGCGACGCCCGACGCGCGCCGTACTTCCTACGTCGGTTTGCCCGTCACCAACGTGGCGATCGGACTTCCTATTTTCTATATGGTCGCAACGATGTTCCGCGATCCCGCGGCAGTCAACGCGACGAACCCGTTCGGCTTCTCCGACGTGACCTTTGCGATTATGAGCGCGGCGTATATTCTGATGGCGTTCCTGTTCGTATTCCGCTTCAATACGCCTAAATTCAAGGTCAAAGCGATCACGATCACGATGGTCTGCGTGGTGCTACTCGTGTTAGGGCTTTTGGCGATCCAAAAATTCGTACTCGATTACAGCCCCGTTTGGTTCTTCTGGATCGATTAAGGAAAAAGTATGCGACAGATTCTCCCTCCCGAGGAAAAACCCAAAAAATCCCTGCGGTTTTTATATTATAACCCCTTCGGCGGGCTTGTTTTAAAGCTTTTGACCCGCCGCTGGATCTCCAAGCTCGCGGGGAAATACCTCGACAGTCGGCTTTCCAAGGGAATGATCAAAAAATATATCCGCAATAACGGAATCGATATGGACTTGTACGAAAAAGAGGAGTATTCCTGTTTTAACGCCTTTTTCACCCGCCGTATCAAGCCCGAATTGCGCCCGTTCGATCCCGACCCTTCGGCGTTCTGCTCGCCTTGCGACGGAAAGCTTACGCTTTTTCAAATCGACGAGGAAAGCCGTTTTGAAGTGAAGGGCTTCACCTATACCACGGAAACGCTCTTGCAAAACAAAGAGCTTGCGGAAAAATATAAAGGCGGGTATTGCTTTATCTTCCGCCTTTGCGTGGACGATTATCACCGTTACGCCTATCTTGACGATTGCGAAAAGGGTGAAAACGTCTTTATCAAAGGAAAATTGCACACCGTCCAGCCTACGGCGCTCGAACGCCGCCGCGTGTTTACGGAAAACTGTCGGGAATACACCGTTTTGAAAACGGCGAATTTCGGCGAAGTCACGCAGGTGGAAGTGGGCGCGATGATGGTGGGCAGGATCGTCAACAACCACGGCGCGGGAGGATTCAAACGCGGCGAGGAAAAGGGCAGATTCGAGTTCGGCGGTTCGACGATCGTCGTTCTCGTGGAAAAAGGCAAAGTCGTGCCCGACGAGGAATTATTGAAAAACACCGACGACGGCAACGAAACCATCGTCAAATGCGGGGAACGACTGGGCGTGAAAAGAGTGTGACCCGTCGGGAAAAGCGCCTTTTTGTGTAAATTAGGTAAAAACTTCTAAAACCGTGTAAAAGCGCTTGACGGAAATGAAAATAACGGCTAAAATAAAAGAGTATCACGAGCTTTTTTAAGCTCGAATCGCAAAAAACGGAGTAGACTATGTTCAAAAAAGCATTGAAAAAAATCCTTTGCGCTACGCTGGCTCTCGGCAGCGTCGTAGCTTCCGCCGCGACTTTCGCAGGCTGTACGACCGACCGCCCCGAAGCGGAGATCAAAATCGAGTTCAACGACAAAACGTATACGCTCGAATATACGCTGTATAGAAAGATCGCGCCCGCAACGGTCAGCCACTTTATCAAGCTTGCCGACGGGGGATATTATAAAAATATGCTCGTCCACGACTATGCGGACAGCAAGATGTACACGGGCGGCTACGAATATAAAGCCGACGATCTGGCGGGCAGTCTTGCGCTCAACTACGAAAAGGACTATTTCGCTACGGTTGCGGGCTATAAGAATTTCCCGATCACCGTTTGGGACGACGAAAACCGCAAAGAACCTACCTATACCCTTTACGGCGAGTTCTCGAAGAACAATTTCCAAGTAGAAAACGGCGCTCTCAAACAAAGCTACGGCGCACTCACGATGTATTATACGCCCAAAGATACCGAAGAAACGGTGACGATCAAGCGTGCGGACGGCGACGGGTACACGAACGGCAAGGGCTACGAATACAACAGCGCGACTTCGCTGTTCTCCATTAACCTTTCCACGACGGAAACTTCCAATACGTCCTATTGCACGTTCGCGAAGCTTTCCTCCGACAGTAAGTCCACGCTTGAAAAGCTTCAAAAGGCGATCGCTTCGTATATCAATACCCTCGGCACGGAGGAGGACGCGGAGAACGAATTTACCGAATCGGTCACCGTCTACGTGAACGAA
>JAFURH010000045.1 GCA_017471945.1 Clostridia bacterium
CCGCAGACTACGTGACGGTAAACGGGTATTTGGGTACGGACGGGATCGCGCCGTTCGTCGAACAATGCGAGAAGAACGATAAAGGTATTTTCGTGCTCGTGAAAACCTCCAATCCGTCGAGCGGGGAATTGCAAAACCTCGTACTCGAAAACGGTAAGCCCGTCTACGAATATATGGGCGGACTCGTGGAAAAATGGGGCGAAAGCACGATCGGGCAATACGGTTATTCCGCCGTCGGCGCGGTGGTCGGCGCAACGCACCCGCAAGAAGCGGCGCGGCTTCGCGAAGTACTTCCGCATACCTTCTTTTTGATCCCCGGCTACGGCGCGCAGGGCGGGAACGCGGAAATGCTCAAAAGCTGTTTCGGTGCGAACGGGCTCGGCGGCGTGGTGAACAACTCGCGCGGGATCTTGTGCGCGTATAAAAAGCTCGGCGGCACGTACTACGAGGCGGCGAAGGCGGCGACGATCGCGATGCAAAAAGACCTTTCGGGCGTGATCGGCAGGATGGGAAGATAAAGGAGTATTCGTTATGCGGGATTACGAAGCGGTAATCGTAGAAAATAAACAAATTGCGGACAATATTTTTTCGGTGACTTTTCGGCTTTCCGAAACGGCGAGCGTTCGCTGCGGACAGTTCGGGAATATCGCCGTCGGCGGCACGCATCTTTTGCGCCGTCCGATCGCGATCTGTAAGGTGGACGGAAACCAAGTGACTTTCTGCTATCAGGTAAAAGGAGAAGGCACGCAAAAACTCAAAACGATGGAGGCAGGTACGAGAGTAAACGTGTTAATGCCGCTTGGAAACGGGTTTTTCGTGGACGAAAAAGAAACCAAGGTCGCCCTCGTGGGCGGCGGGGTCGGCATCTTTCCTCTGATCTCGGTTTTGAGAGAGTATTTGGGTAGAAAGGAGATTTCGGCGTATATCGGGTTCAGGAACAAAGGCGCGGTGTGCGGGCTTGAAGAATTCGAAAAAGCCGATAAGTTCGTCGCGGTGACCGACGATGGCAGCTACGGAGAAAAAATGAATTCCGTACAGGCGTTTGCGGAGGATTTAAAAAAGGGTAACCGCCCCGACGTGGTGTTATCCTGCGGACCTACGCTGATGCTCCGCGCGCTCAAAAAAGTAGTGGAAGAAGAAAACATTCCTTGCTACGTGTCGTTGGAAGAACGTATGGGTTGCGGGATCGGCGCGTGCCTTGTGTGCGTATGTAACCTGACGAACGGCGAGCACGCGCGCGTTTGCAAGGACGGACCTGTGTTTAACGCAAACGAAGTCGTTTTATAAAGAGGAAAAAATTATGGCAAACTTATCGGTAAATCTTTGCGGTATACAACTGAAAAACCCCGTGATCGCGGCTTCGGGAACGTTCGGCTTCGGTCGGGAATATAACGAATTGTACGATATCGGCACGATCGGCGGCGTGTCTACGAAGGGCTTGACCTTAGAGCCCCGCCTCGGTAACCCTACTCCCCGTATCGCGGAGAGCAGAGGGGTGATCTTAAACGCGGTCGGGCTTCAAAATCCCGGTGTGGAGCATTTCATTTCTTACGATCTCGACTGGCTGAAATCGACGGGCACGGCGGTGATCGCGAACGTGGCGGGCAAAACGCTTGACGATTATAAAAATATCTGCGCAAAGCTCGACGGACTGGTGGATATGGTCGAGCTGAACATTTCCTGCCCCAACGTAAGAAGCGGCGGTATGGCGTTCGGCATCAAGCCCGAAACGGTGGAAGAAGTCACACGCTACGCTAAGAGCGGCTTAAAAAATACCCCGTTGATGGTCAAGCTTTCCCCGAACGTGGAAAGTATCGCGACCAACGCTTTGGCGGCGCAAAAGGGCGGCGCGGATTGCGTTTCGCTCATCAACACGCTGACGGGTATGGCGATCGATATCGAACGGCGCAAGCCTATTATCGCCAACAACACGGGCGGCGTTTCGGGCGCGGGCGTAAAGCCGATCGCGGTGAGAATGGTCTACGAGGTTGCGCAGGCGGTGGAAATTCCCGTCGTCGGTATGGGCGGGATCACTTGCGCAGAGGACGCGATTGAATTTTTGATGGCGGGCGCGACTGCCGTACAGGTCGGCACGGCGAACTTCACCGACCCGTATGCAATGCCCAAGATCGTAAAAGGTTTGAACGACTGGTGCGATAAGCACGGCGTGGAAAGCGTAAGCGAGCTCACGGGCGCGCTTCAACTCAATCAAAGATAAGTAAAAAAGGAGAAACTATTATGGCACTTACCTACAAGGAAGAATTTATCCGCTTTATGGTCGATAACGGCGTGTTGCGGTTCGGGGAATTTACCCTCAAAAGCGGCAGAAAAGCCCCGTATTTTATCAACACGGGGAACTACAAAACGGGCAAACAGCTCGCAAAGCTCGGCGAATATTACGCCGCCTGCATTGAAAATAACGGGCTTGAAGCGGAAACGCTCGTCGGCCCTGCGTATAAGGGTATCCCCCTGTCGGTAACGACGGCGATCGCGCTGTTTAACGGCTACGGCAAAGAGCTTAATTATTGCTTCGACAGAAAAGAGGTAAAAGATCACGGCGAAGGCGGGCTTTTCGTCGGAAAACAGCTTGAAGACGGTGAAAAAGTGATCATCATCGAGGACGTTATGACTTCGGGAAAAGCGCTCAGAGAAATTTTGCCCAAGCTCGAAGCGGCGGCGAACGTCAAGGTCGTGGGAATGATCATTTCCGTGGACAGAATGGAAAAGGCGTTAAACAGCGACCTTTCCGCCGTTGCCGAAGCGAAAAAAGAGTTCGGTATCGACGTGTATTCCGTCGTGACGATGAACGACATTATCGACGCGATCGAAAAGGGCGTGATCGATTTTAAGGAACATTTGCCCGCGATGTACGAATATCGCAAGCAGTACGGCGCGTAAGATATATCAGAACTTAAAAAATAAAAGGTTTCCGCCGTTTAAATATCCGAAAGCAAATAAGAGGAACACGGCGCAAAGGAACATAAAGCCCGTAAAGGGTAAAAGATTTCGATTCATATTCTTATTTTGTGAAAAAGAAAGGAATATGATACGGACAAAAGGATTTTTATGACGAAAATTACCAAAAGCGAATTCGGAAAACTCGAAAACGGGGCTACCGTGTACGCGTTCACGCTTTCCGACGGGTTTTCTTTCGCGAGGATATTGACCTTGGGCGGGATTTTGCAGTCGCTCGTCGTTCCCGATAAAGACGGAACGCCGACGGACGTCGTTTTAGGGTACGACACGGTAGAGGAATATCTTGAAAACGAAGGGTATCTCGGCGCGCTTATCGGCAGGTTTGGTAACCGTATCGACGAAGGCAAGCTTGAAATCGACGGAAAGACTTACGCGCTTTATTTAAACGATCGCGGGAATCACTTGCACGGCGGAAAAGAGGGGTTTGATAAAAAGCTCTGGGACGCGGAGATCCTTGCGGGCGAAAAGGGCGACGAACAACTCGTGTTGCGCTACGTGTCTGAGGACGGTGAAGAGCATTTTCCGGGCACGCTCGTCACGCAAGTAGTCTACGGTTTTTCGGGCGGTGTGCTCACCATCGACTATCTGGCGGTGGCAGATAAGAAAACGGCGATCAACCTCACTAATCACGCGTATTTTAACCTCGACGGGGACGGTGGGGCGGAGTCTGTTTCAAAGCATTATTTGAAGATAGACGCGGAAACGATCACGCCGACGGATAAGACGATGATCCCGCGCAGGGGCTTTAAGAAAGTGGAGGGCACGCCTTTCGATTTTCGGGAATTCAAAACGATCGGCGCAGGCAACGCGCGGATAGAAGAGGATTCGGATATGATCAACGGCGACGGGTTCGATCATTGTTTCGTGTTCCCGAAAGATCGCGACGAGGAAAAACCCGTATGCGTTGCGTATAGCGAAAAATCGGGCGTTGAAATGAAGGTATACACCGATCAGCCCGCCGTACAGCTCTACACGGCGAACGGGCTTTCGGCAATCGGCAAAGACGGTAAAAAATACGGCAGATTCGGCGCGTTTTGCTTGGAAACGCAAGCGATCCCGAACAACGTGAACGTACCCGAATACGCGGAGGTCGCCTCTTCGATCTATGAAGCGGGCACGCCGTATTTTCACTCGGTGCGTTATCAATTCGGTATAAAAAAGGAGTAAGTTATGAAAAAAATTATTTTGACGGGCGACAGACCCTCGGGAAAATTGCACATCGGGCATTACGTTGGGTCTTTAAAACGCCGCGTGGAATTGCAAAACAGCGGGGAGTTCGATAAGATCTATATTATGATCGCGGACGCGCAGGCGCTTACGGATAATTTCGATAATCCCGAAAAGGTTCGCGCGAATATTACCGAAGTGGCGCTCGATTACCTCGCTTGCGGGATCGATCCGAATAAGTCCACCGTGTTCGTGCAATCGCACGTCGCGGAGCTGACCGAACTCACCTTCTATTATATGAACTTAGTCACGCTCGCGCGGCTCGAACGTAACCCTACCGTAAAAGCGGAGATCAAGCAAAAAAACTACGAGCTTTCCTTGCCGATGGGCTTTTTGACCTATCCCGTATCCCAAACGGCGGACATCACGGCGTTCAAGGCGACGACCGTACCAGTCGGGGAAGATCAGCTTCCTATGCTTGAACAGGCGCGGGAGATCGTGAGAAGCTTTAATAATTTATACGGCGAAACGCTCGTAGAACCCAAAGCCGTTTTGCCCGAAAACAAATCCTGTTTGCGCCTTCCCGGCACGGACGGTATGGCAAAGATGAGTAAATCGCTCGGCAACTGTATTTATCTTTCCGATTCTGCGGACGAGATCAAACGCAAGGTAATGAGTATGTACACCGACCCCAACCATTTGAAGGTGACCGACCCCGGCGATACCGAGCATAACCCGACGTTTATCTATCTTGACGCGTTCGCGACCGACGATCACTTCGCGCGGTATCTGCCCGAATATCAGAGCCTTGCCGAAATGAAGGCTCATTACGAGCGGGGCGGCTTGGGAGATATGAAGGTGAAAAAATTCCTCAACGCGGTAATGCAAGAAACCTTAGAACCCATCAGAACCAAACGCGAAGAGCTTGCAAAAGATATTCCCGCGATCTGGGATATGTTGTATCAAGGAAGCGAAGCAGCGCGCGCGGTGGCGGCGCAGACCCTTTCCGAGGTCAAAAAATCGATGCGTATCGATTATTTTGCAGAAAGGAAATAAAAACGGACGAATCAAAAAAACGGGCAAACTTGCCCGTTTTTTTGATTTTAGCCGTTTTTTCGGTTTTTCATAAAAAGAACGCTCCGAAGAGTTAAGATACCGACGAATAGAAATAAACTTATCCACTGTGAGGTAGAAATGCCCAAAAACAGTCCGCGCGCTTTATCTCCGCGAAAAAATTCCAGCAGTATGCGTAAAACGGAATACGAGCAAGCGTAGGCGGTTAGACAAAAGCCCTTCGAATTATGTTTTTTGACGTAGAAGATAAGAAGCACGATAAATAAGACAAACAAACAAGCCGCTTCGATGAGTTGAATGGGTAGTAAAGGAACGCCGATCGGTGTTGCAACGTCGGCGGCGTATCGGTAAGTATAATTGCCGAATCCGTCGTAGTGTACGCCGTAGCAACAACCTGCCGTGAAACAGCCGACGCGTCCGAATGCGTGTCCGAGCGGTAGAACGACGGCGTAAAGATCGAAATAATCAAAAAAATGCAATTTAAATTGCTTGACATAAACGAATAGTCCTATTGCGCCTCCAATCAGTCCGCCATAAAAAACGAATCCGCCTTTAAGGATTGCTTCAAAGGAAAGCTTCAATTCGATGATCTGCTCCATAGACACGAGAAGAAACAAAAGCTTCGCGCCGAACACTGCGCCTATCATCGTATAGACGGCGGAGCAAACGAGATCAAAAACAGGTATTTTGCTTTTTTTGCGGAGAAGTAAAGCGGCGGTTGTGGCAACGCCTATGCCGATAAAATAGAAAAGCCCGTAGAACGGTATCGTTTTTCCGAAGACAGAAAAATAAGGTTTCATTTTTTTTAACGTTGAGAAGGGAATAGAAAACGGTCTGCTTCAAACGGGTTTTCGTCTGAATAGACCGTTTTCTCGCAAATAAAAGTGGGAGTAGTTACTTTCAGATCAGCTCGTATGCAGCGTTTGCAACACAAAGCGTACAAATACCGCAGGTGAAGAAGAAAATAGTCGAGAATACGACGGCGATGATGCCGATAACGAGTCCTGCCGTTGCGATTCCTGACTTTTGATTATCGGCTTTGAGTTTTTTGCCGCCGATAACTGCCAACACCAAGCCGACGATCGCCGCAGGTAACGCAACGATGGAGAACCAACCGCCTAAAAAACCGAGTACCAAACCCACGATCGAGAGTACGAATCCCGCCATAGCTTGTCCTTTTCCCATAACAAAACGACCTCCTTTGTAAAAATTTAATAGCTTTTTTGATTTTTAAAACTATTACACGTATTATATCAGGTCTTTTGACCTAAGTCAAGTCTTTTGACCTGATTTTGCGTATAATTTTTATATGGTGTATGCAGAAATTATTAAACAGGTTATGATAGAAAACGATTTAAGCCAACAGAAGTTTGCGGATATTTTAGGCGTGAATCAAACGACGGTAAGCCAGTGGTTGCTCGGTCGCAAAAAACCGGGATACGACAGCATTATGGCTTTGTATCAAAACTTTGACGTAGAGCCGAATTGGTTGTTTGGGATCGAGTAGGGAACGGACGAGTCGGGTAATTTTTAAGGAGAAAAATTATGCAATCGATTGCAAAACAAGTGGGCGAGAATCTGAAAACGGCGCGAAAGGCAAAAGGACTTACGCAAGCGGAGCTCGCAAAAGCGATCCATAAATATCAATCGGATTACAGCGAATACGAAACGGGTAAGATCCAGCTCGATTATGAAAAGATAGTGTTGCTTTGTCGGATCTTGGAGATCACGCCCAACGAATTATTCGGATTCGATTAAAATACTTCAAACGCTTGAAAAGAGTGCAAAAATATGCTACAATAAAAACACTACCGAACGAAAGGAGTAAATAAAGCGGCTATGGAAGGATATTACTACGAGAAAATAGCAGACGATCTGAGCCAAAGCCTACGTTTTTTCAGGCATCACATCCAAATCGGCAAGGAAGGCGACGGAATACACGTCGTTCCACATTATCATTCCGCGTTTGAAATTTCCTACGTGGCGGAAGGCGAATACAAAGCGCATATCGGCGACGGCGAGTATTTGATGAGAAAAGGCGACTTGGCGTTCGTAGATCCTTTGACGGTACATTCCTATACGACGCACGGAAACGCACTCGTTTACGCGGTGATCTTCGACGGCGCGTTTTTCTCCGCGCTCGGATTAAAACAGCGTACCTTTCCCGTCATTATGAAGGATATGTATTTATTGAAAGAGATCTTCGACGACGTGGGGCGGGGTTGTAAAACGCACGAGGAGTTGCTTGAATTCTTAAAAGAGAAAGGGGAAGATTATAAGCTCGGCGTTTTATTGAGCGTTTTGGGGATCGTGATGCAAAAGGTCAAGCCAATCGAAAAGAGCTTGGATCGCGGCGCGGAATTGATGGTTTCCGTGTTGCACTACATAGAGCAAAACTATACTCGGGAGCTAACGCTCGATTCTCTTTCCGCGCATTTCGGGTATGCAAAAAATTATTTTTCCAAACGGTTCAACGAATACGTGGGTATGAGTATACGCGAATATTTAAACCGAAAACGAATATCCTACGCGATCGATATTGTCAAGGAACACGCAGACGTGCCTTTGTGTAAGGTCGCCGAAATGGTCGGATACCGATCGTGGAATACTTTTTATCGGGCGTATGAACGCTATTATAAAAATTGCTGAGAGGGAGCGAGCGAATCGCTCCCTTAAAAATCTTAACTTTTGGATATGAATAGATAAATTTTGCCATAAAGATATCGTTGATTTTTTCACCTGTCGCGTTTATAATAGAACCAAACGAGCGGGGAAGGCTCGCGCAAAAGGAGAAGAAAAAATGAAAGTATTGAAAGCGGCGCTTGTAGGCGCGGGAAACAGAGGGCAAATTTATTGCGATTATTCGATGGATTCGGAGGAAAAAGAGCTGGAAATCGTAGCAGTGGTCGATCCTTTCAAGGTTGCGCTTGAACAAGCTTCGGAAAAATACGGCGTAAAAAAAGAGAACGGATTTTCCGATCTCGACGAGTTTATCGCCAAAAAGATCGAATGCGATTTCGTGGTGGACGCGACGATGGACGAGCAACACTACGAGACGGCAATGAAGCTTATCAACGCCGGGTATAACCTCATTTTGGAAAAACCTATCACGGGCAATAAAGATGAACTTTTGGCTATTGAGCGCGCGGCAAAGGAAAAAGGCGTGAAGATCCTCGTTTGCCACGTGTTGCGGTATGCACCGTTTTACCGTACTATTAAAAATGTGATCAACGAAGGTAAAATCGGCAAAATTATCAGTATGGAAATGAACGAACACGTTGGGAAATATCATTTCCTCGATTCCTACGTTCGCGGAAAATGGAACAGCGAAGCGCGTTGCGGGTCGGGTTTTTTGCTCGCGAAATGCTGTCACGACACCGATCTTATCTGTTGGCTCAACGGTGAGAGCGCACCCGAAAAGGTTTCGAGCTTTGGTTCTCGTTCCTTGTTTGTGAGCAAGAACGCGCCCGAAGGCGCGACGGAATATTGCTATAACTGTCCGCATACGAAAACCTGTATGTATTCGGCGCAAAAAACGCATCTAGAACAAGATCTGATGGCGTTCCAGACTTGGCGGGATATGGGCAAACCCGTTGAAACGGTCACGAAAGAAGAAAAAGAAGAATGGCTCAAACACAATACCTACGGCAAATGCGCGTATAATTCGGGCGGGGATATCGTCGATCGGCAGAGCGTAAGCGTGGAATTTGAAAACGGTTCTATCGCAACGCTCACGATGGTCGGCGGTTGCTCGAAGGCGGGAAGATGGATCCATCTCGTAGGTACGGAAGGGGAGATCGAAGGGTTCGTGGAAGAGAAAAAATTCCGTTTGATCCGTTTCCATTGGGACGACGGGAAATATGAAGAATCGGAGGAAACGATCGATATTTCCAAACTCATCGTCGATAAGGGAAAATACGGCGGACACGGCGGCGGCGACTACGCGCTGATGTACGACGCGGTACGCTTCTTTGCGGGCGAAGGAGAGTCGGCGTCGATCACGAAGCTCGACGATTCCATCAACGGGCATCTGATCGTATACGCGGCGGAGGAAAGCCGCAAGACGGGCAAGATCGTCGAAATAGAGAAATAAAGGCGGCGAAAATCAACGGCTTTGCTCACGCAGAGCCGTTTTTTTGCGCTCTGCCGCTAAAAATCTTCGAAAAGGGCTGTAAAACGGTTGAAAAACGCGGCGTTTTTTTGTATAATAAAAAGGAAAAAAACGGACGGGAATCCCGTTCGAGCGTAAGAGGTAATGACAATTATGGCGAAAGAAAATCAATTCGTAGAACAGATCGCGGATATCAACGCGGATTTTCCCCAATGGTATACCGACGTGGTGTTAAAGACAAAGCTCGTGGACTACGGCCCCGTCAAGGGCACGATGGTCATTCGGCCTTACGGCTACGCGATCTGGGAAAATATTCAAAAGGAACTCGATTCCCGATTTAAAAAACGCGGCGTGGAAAACGCGTATTTCCCTCTTTTGATCCCGATGAGCTATTTCACGAAGGAAGCGGAGCACGTGGAAGGCTTTGCGCCCGAAGTTGCGATCGTCACGGTCGCGGGAGGTGAGGAACTCGCCGAACCCCTTGCTATTCGTCCTACCTCCGAAACGATCATCGGCACGATGATGTCTAAGTGGACGCAGTCCTATCGCGATCTTCCTATGAAGGTCAATCAATGGTGTAACGTTATGCGTTGGGAAAAGACCACCCGTCCTTTCCTTCGTACGAGCGAATTTTTATGGCAGGAAGGGCATACGGCGTTTGCGAGCGCGGAAGAAGCGGAACGAGATACCCTCGCTATGCTCGGCGTGTATAAGGAATTTGCCGAAAACTGCCTCGCGATCCCCGTTTTAACGGGCAGAAAGACGGATAAGGAAAAGTTCGCGGGCGCGGAAGCGACCTACACGATGGAAGCGATGATGAAGGACGGCAAGAGCTTGCAGGCGGGAACTTCGCACTATATGGGTCAGAACTTTGCGAACGCGTTCGATATTCAGTACTTAGGCAAGGAAGGCGTTTTGGAAAAAGCGTACACCTCGTCGTGGGGGGTATCCACCCGCTTGATCGGCGCTGTGATTATGACGCACGGCGACGAGCGCGGGCTCGTTTTGCCTCCCGTGGTCGCACCCGTACAATGCGTGATCGTGCCTATCGCCGCGAGAAAAGGCGGGGTCGTGGAGGCTTGCGAAGCGTTGAAAGCGGAACTTGAAAACGCGGGGCTTCGCGTGGCGTTCGACAACAGCGACAATTCCCCCGGTTGGAAGTTCAACGAATGGGAAATGAAGGGCGTGCCCGTACGCATCGAACTCGGACCTCGGGATATCGAAGCGGGTAAAATGCTTTTGGCTCGGCGAGATACCCTCGAAAAGCTCGAAAAGCCGCTTGAAAACGCGGCGGAAACCGTCAAAGAATTGCTTGCTACGGTGCAAAAGGATATGCTCGAAGCGGCGCGCGCGAGACGGGAAAGCCGCATCGTGTACGCAGACGATATGGCAAGCATTTTAAAAGGCGTAGACGAAGGTAATTTCGTGAAAGCGGGTTGGTGCGGTTGCCGAGAATGTGAAGACAAGATCAAAGAAGAAACGGGCGCGACGGCGCGCGTGTTTGCAGAGGGCGAGAGTAGGGAAAACTGCGCCGTCTGCGGTAAAAAATCCGAGCACGTGATCGTGTTCGCAAGAGCGTATTGATTCTAAGAAAAGCCCTCGACGGATGCTCGGGGGCTTTTTTTGCGGCGACGTAAACGAAAAAAACGAAAAATCCTTTCACCTACGGTGAAAACTCTTTAAAAACGGGGCGATCGGCTTGACGGGAATAAAAAAAAATGGTATGATAATAGTATGGATAATACTACTTTGATCAACGCGCGGATCGCGCAGAATCTGACTTTATACCGTAAGGCGGCGAACCTTACGCAGGCGGAGCTTGCCGAAAAGATCAATTATTCGGATAAATCGGTGTCGAAATGGGAATCCGGGAACGGCGTGCCCGATATTTATATTTTAGTCAGGCTCGCTGAAATTTTCGGCGTAACGCTCGACGAATTGGTGGGGGAAAAAGCAGAAAGCATCGTAGCCGATCGCGAAAAGGAAAAGAAAAAATCGACGGGCCTTCGCATCTTGATCATTCTTCTTTCCAGCGGGATCGTTTGGCTGGTGGCAACCGCTTTATTCGCCGCAACCACCCTTTGGTTCGACGATGCTTTGGAGGAATGGATGGCGTTTATTTACGCGATCCCCGTAAACGCGGTGTTACTTATCGTATTTGCTTCCATTTGGAAATATAAAATGTTGAATTTCCTTTCGGTGACCGTACTTATCTGGTCGGCGCTTCTCTCGGCGTTTTTAACGACGACCTTCGTCGGGCAACGGCTGGGCGCGGACGTCGGCGGCGCGTGGGTGTTCTTTATCCTCGGCGTACCTTTGCAGATTCTGGAAGTGCTTTGGACGTTCTTCCGCTATACGCTCGTGAAGAACCGCAAAAAACAGGGCGAGGTGAAGAAATAAGGGTATGCTGTGCTGTGAGTGCAAAAAAAATCAAGCCTCCAAGACCTACGAGCGGATGAAAAGCGTCGATAAGAAGACGGTGAAAACAACGGAGTATTATTGCCTCGACTGTTATCACCGTTTGTTTATTACCGTGGATTCGGGCGGCGCGGGACGAACGGTATGCCCGTCCTGCGGGATGACGGTGGCGGCGTTCAAGCAGAAAAAGCTCGTGGGTTGCGCGAAGTGCTATTTTTATCTTTCCGAGGCGGTGTTGCCCGTCGTTTTGAAAATGCAAGGCGCGGCGGAAGCGCATTGCGGAAAAGAGGAGATAGCCGACGAGCGGGAAAAACTCGTCAAGCGCGCGCACGAAGTACAGATCCTCTACGATAAAAAGAAAGGCAAGGAAGACGCGGCGGCAAAACTTTATCAAAAGGAAATTGCCGCGCTTCGGGCGGATATTGCCGCAATGAAGAAGGGGGAACTGTCGTGAGAACTCCCGAATTTATTCAGACGATCGTAACCTCCACCCGCGTGCGCCTCGCGCGTAACCTCGAATCCTACGAATTCCCCGAACGCTTGAAGAAAAAGGAAGCCAAGGAGATCGTGGAGATCGTCGGACACGAGATCAATCGGGCGGGCAACTTCACCCGCTACGATATGGACGGCGTGAGCGCGGAAGAGGGCACGTTGCTTCAAGAACAGCATTTGATCAGTCCCGCGCTTTTAAAAAAGAAGGAATTCGGCGCGGCGTTCATTTCCAAGGATAAAGACGTTTCGATAATGGTCAACGAGGAAGACCATTTACGGGAACAGTATATTTTTCAAGGCTTCGACCTTGTAAGAACCTACGAAAGACTCAGCGGGATCGACGAAAATATTTCCTCGAATATCAATTTTGCCTACGACAAAAAACTGGGGTATTTAACCGCTTGTCCGAGTAACCTCGGAACGGGGATGCGGGCGTCGGTGATGATGTTTTTGCCGGGGCTTGCGTGGAGCAAGAGCTTTGAAGAGTTGCTTCCCGAACTGAAAGCGGGCGGAATGACCGTCCGCGGCGTGTTCGGGGAAGGTTCTCTCGCCGAAGGATATAGCTACCAGATCAGCAACGAGCGCACGCTCGGCGTTTCCGAAGGGGATATTTTGCAAATGGTCAGCAAAGTGACGATGAGTCTTTGCGATCTGGAACTTCGCGAGCGGGAGAGAATGCTCCGAAAAGAAAAGATCAAGCTCAAAGACGCTTGCCTTCGCGCGTACGGCACTTTGACCAACTGTGCGGTATTGCCTTTGAAAGAGCTTACGGAAGGAATGGTCAAGGTCAAGCTGGGTATGGCGCTCGGATTTTTGGCGGCGCGGGATATCAAGGATTTCAATAATTTCCTCGCGGATATGCGCCCTGCTTCCTTTCGGATCGGGAACGAACTCAAAACGGCGAGCGAATACGAATGTGATCTGATGCGGGCGGAGATCGTGAGAAAGGTATTTCCCGAGCTCGTACAACGGACGGATTGAGAAAAACTACGCATATAATAAAAGAAGAAAAGTTACGGTTGCCGCGTAAAGCGGCGCGGAGGGCGTTATGGAGCCTATGTCCAGATTATCGGAAAACTTAAAAGAAACGCTCGAGATCGCGAATAAAACGACGCTTGCGCGGGGTGCGACTTACGTGGGGAGCGAGCATATCCTCTACGGTTTTTTATGCTTGCCCGAATGTTCGGCGTATCGCAGTCTGACGGCGGCGGGGGTCAAAAAGGAACAGTACGAAACGCCTTTTTTCCGTACGATCAACGTAAAATCCTCGATCGAGGGAATGACCGACCGCACGAAGGATATGTTCAAGCGCGCTATTCGCTTTGCGGGAGAAACGAACGGCGTAGCGGGCACGTTGCATATGCTGTACGCGATCTTGGAAAGCGAGGTGTGTTACGCGGTTAAGATCTTAAAACAGCTCGGCGTGGATATTTCGGTTTTGAAAGAAAGCGTGCTGTTTACCCTTCGGGAGCTGAAAATAAAACGCGATACGGAGAAATTCGAGCAGACCTCTTTCCCGTCGGAGTCTTTTAACAAAACGGAAGAAAGTGCGGAAGCGGAGAAAAACGCAAGGGCGGCGCAGAGAATGAAAGAGGGCTTGTTCGAGAAGAAAAACCCCTCGAAAAAGCCTTCCGAAAAGCTGTTGCAATACGGCGTGGATATGACCGAGCGGGCGAAAAAAGGCAAGCTCGATCCCGTGATCGGGCGTAAAAAAGAGATCGAAAAGGTCGTACAGGTATTGTCGCGGCGCTCAAAGAACAACCCCGTTTTGATCGGCGAACCGGGGGTCGGGAAAAGCGCGATCGCGGAAGGACTCGCGCAACTTATCGTGCAGGGCGAAGTACCCGAACAGTTGTATAATAAAACGGTGTTTTCCGTGGATATTCCCGGAATGCTCGCGGGTGCGAGGTATCGCGGGGATTTCGAAGAACGCTTAAAAGATCTCGTGGATACGGTGATGGAGGACGGGGATATCGTTTTGTTTATCGACGAGATCCACACCATCGTCGGCGCGGGCGCGTCGGCGGATTCGAGTATGGACGCGGCGAATATCTTAAAGCCTATGCTTTCCCGCGGGGAGTTGCAGGTGATCGGCGCGACGACGATCGAGGAATACCGCAAATATATCGAAAAGGACAGCGCGCTCGAACGGCGGTTTACTCCCGTTTCCGTGGAAGAACCGTCGGTATCCGACGCGATCTCCATTTTAAAAGGGTTGCGTACCAAATACGAGCAACATCACGGCGTACTTATTTCCGACGAGGCGATCGAAGCGGCGGTCACGCTTTCGTCGAGATATATTACCGACAGATTTTTGCCCGATAAGGCGATCGACCTCATAGACGAGGCGGCGGCGCGGGCGAGGATCGTGACGAGCGGCGGCAACGAGCTTGCAAACGCAGGCGAAGCTTCCGAGCTGGAATACGAGATCAGGCGTAAACGGTCGGAAAACGCGCGATTCGAAGCGGCGGGCGATTACGTAAACGCCAAGCGTGCGTTGGACGAAATGAAAGCCGCGGAAGAAAGATTGGAAAACCTTACGCGAGCGCAGGCGCTCAAACGGCTTCCCGACGGAAGATACGAGCTTGGGAAAGAGCAGGTCGCGGCGATCGTAAGCGCGAGAATGAAAATACCTCTTTTGAAGATCACGCAGGAAGAGGGCGAAAAGCTGATGCGGTTGGAAGAAGATCTTCATAAGCGGATCGTAGGACAAAACGAAGCGGTGAACGCGGTATCGAAGGCGATCAGGCGTGCGCGGGCGGGGTTAAAAGACCCGTCAAGACCTATCGGCTCGTTTATTTTCGTAGGCCCGACGGGGGTCGGGAAAACCGATCTTTGCAAAGCGCTTGCCGAGGCGATGTTTGGTTCGGAAGAACAGATGATCCGCCTCGATATGAGCGAATATATGGAAAAACAGTCGGTGTCGAAGCTGATCGGCGCGCCCCCGGGGTACGCGGGTTACGACGACGCTCAAACGGGACAACTTACCGACAAGGTGCGCACGAAACCCTATTGCGTGGTGTTATTCGACGAGATCGAAAAGGCGCATCCCGACGTGTTTAATTTACTGTTGCAGATCTTGGACGACGGCAGATTGACGGACAGCAAGGGCAGAACGGTGAGCTTTAAAAACGCCGTGATCATTTTAACCTCGAATATCGGGGCGGCGGAAGCGGCGAGCGAAAAGACGGGGATCTACGGCTTCGGCGGCAGCGTTGGCAACGATAACGGCGGCGCGACGGAGAAGGAATACGAGTCTATGAAAGAGCGGATCACGAAAGCCTTGAAAGAGCGTTTCCGTCCCGAATTTTTAAACCGTATGGACGATATTATCGTGTTCCACAGCTTGTCGCAAGAGGATTGCGCGAGAATCGGCGGCAAGATCGTGGAAGGACTCGCCAAGCGGTTACAGGAGCAACGTGGGATTTATCTTTGCGTGACTTCGTCCGCTTTGAACGCGCTCGTAAAAGAGGGGTACGACAGCCAGTACGGCGCAAGACCCTTAAAGCGCGTGATCCAGCGCAGGATAGAGGACAGATTATCCGAGGAAATTTTGCTCGGCAGGATTCAAAGCGGCAAAAAGGTAACCGTGGATTTTATCTCGGGGCAGTTCGCTTTTACGACCGATTAACGGTAATTTACGAAAAAAGAGAGGAAAACTTATGAAACTTACGACGGCGGGAGAATCGCACGGCAAAGCGCTCGTGGCGATCATCGAGGGATTGCCCGCACACCTTACTATCGATACGGAAAAGATCAACGCGGAGCTCTCGCTTCGCCAAAGCGGCTACGGCAGAGGCGGACGGCAAAAAATCGAACGCGACTGCGCGGAGATCTTGACGGGCGTGAGAAACAAAGAAACTCTCGGCAGCCCCGTGACCCTTTGTATCTTCAATAAAGATTTCGAGAACTGGTCGAAGGCTATGTCGGCGGGGGAATGCGACGAAAGCGCGATGGCGCAAAAGGCGCTCACCAAGGTTCGCCCCGGTCACGCGGATTTGTCGGGTATGCTTAAATTCGACCAAACGGACGCGCGGAATATTTTAGAGCGCGCCTCTGCCCGTGAAACGGCGATCCGCGTTGCGGCGGGTAGCGTGTTTAAACAGTATCTGTCCGCGCTCGGCGTGGAAATCGGCGGCTACGTGAAAGAGGTCTGCGGCGTAAAAGACGGGGGCAGGTACGCGTTCGAGGAGTTAAAAAGAGCCAAAACCACCGAGCTTGGAATGCTCGATCAACGAGCGGAAGCCCTCGCCAAGGAAAAGATCGATTCTCTTAAAAAAGCGGGCGATACGGCGGGCGGCGTCGCGGAGATACGCGTGAAAGGGCTCAAAAGCGGATTCGGCAGTATGATGACGTACGCCGAAAAGCTCGACGCCAGACTTGCGCGCGCGCTGATGAGTATTCAAGCGGTCAAGGGCGTGGAAATCGGTATGGGGTTTGCAGTCGGAAGCGTAAGCGGCAAGGAAGTACACGACGAAATCTACTACGCGGGCGGGAAGTATTATCGCGAAACCAACCGCGCGGGCGGTTTGGAAGGCGGTATGACGAACGGGGAAGAAATTATTCTCCGCGTGGCGATGAAGCCGATCCCTACGCTTATGAAAGGGCTTTCAACGGTGGATTATCTTACCAAGGAAAAGACGGTCGCGGCGTCCGAGCGGAGCGACGTTTGCGCGATCTTTGCGCTTGAAGTGATCGCGGAAGCGGTCGTGGCGGAGGCTCTTGCGGTTGCCGTTTCCGAACGGCTCGGCGGAGATACGATGGCGCAGGTAAAAGCGCGTTATGAGGCGCTTGATTAAGAGCGGGAGAAAAGGCTATGAAAGAAAAAACGGAAATTTTGGAACTCAACGCCCCGTCGATGCAAGCGAAAATTTATATCGGCGCAGGGATTTTGAAAGAGCGTTTGCCTTCGCTCACGGCGGGGCGGAAATGCTTCGTCGTGACCGATACGAACGTGTATGCGTTATACCGTCCGTTTTTCGACGAATATTTCAAGGACGCGGGTTTGTTCGTCCTTCCCGCGGGCGAGGAAAATAAAAATTTTCAATCGCTGTATGCGATCTTGTCCGCAATGGCAGAAGCGGGCGTTTTAAGAACTTCAAGGCTTTTTGCGATCGGCGGCGGGGTCGTCGGGGATATCGGCGGGCTTGCGGCGGCGCTTTATATGCGGGGGATCTCTTGCGTACAAGTCCCCACCACGTTGCTTGCGCAGGTGGATAGCGGCGTAGGCGGGAAAACGGCGGTTGACCTCGGCGGGGTGAAAAATATCGTCGGGGCGTTTTATCAGCCCGAGGAAGTCGTCGTCGATACGGAATTTTTAAAAACTCTTCCGCTTCGGGAAATTAAATGCGGTATGGGCGAGATCGTCAAATACGCGGCGCTCGACGGGAAGTTTTTCAAAACGCTTTCCGAAAATACGGACGAGCTTTCGTCGCTGGAATTTTTGCAGTCGTTGATTGCGGATTCTATCCGTTTAAAGGCGGGCGTGGTTGAGCGCGACGAGAAAGAATCGGGCGAGCGCAAATGCCTGAACGTAGGGCACACGACGAGCCACGCGATCGAGCTTACGCACGGATTCTCGCACGGCGAAGGCGTGCTTTACGGTATGTTGTTGGAAACGCATATCGCGATTCAAGCGGGCGTTTGCGAGAAGGAATACGGGGGAAAACTGATAAAGATCATTCGCGCGGCGATCGAAGTTGAACCCAAATCCGCGCCCGATTTTAAGAATATAAAAGCCGACGCGGCGAAAGCGAAGGCGGATAAGAAAAATACCCGCGGCGATAAGATCACCCTTTCGGTCGCGAAAAAGCAAAACGAATGGACTACCCTTACGTTGGATTTCGATTTTTACGCAAACGCGCTCGAACGGGCGGTAAAAGAGCTTTCGCTTTGAAAGGAAAGAGGACAAGGCTATGTTGGAAATAAAACCGAGAGAATATTTCGAAGGGGAGTTTTCCCTTCCCGGGGATAAATCGATCACCCATCGCGCGGTGATGCTGAACGCGTGCGCGGACGGGGAATCGACGATTACGAACGCTTTAACGGGCGAGGACTGCCTGTCCACGGCGGCGTGTATGCGCGCGCTCGGCGCGGAAATAAAGGTGGACGGCACGACGATTTTCGTGAAAGGTTCGCCTGATTTTAAAAGCGGGCAACGCCTGAATTGCGGAAACTCGGGCACGACCATTCGTCTTTTGACGGGACTCGTGGCGGGTAAAGGAATCCAAGCGGAGCTCTACGGCGACGATTCCCTTTCAAAACGACCTATGGGGCGGGTGTCCGAGCCGCTTGCGCTTCTCGGCGCGAAGGTCCAAACGACGGACGGAACAGCGCCGTTAGTCGTATCCCCCGCAACCCTTTGCGGGCAGGAAATCACGCTGAAAATAGCCTCCGCGCAGGTCAAAAGCGCGATCCTTCTTGCAGGACTGAACGCAGAAGGGGTCACGCGGGTGGTTGAACCCGTAAAATCCCGCGATCACACGGAGAGAATGTTGCAGGCGATGGGCGCGGAGATAAGAGTAGACGGCAACACGGTAGAAATTAAAAAAAGCAAGCTGAAAGCGATCGACGTCAGCGTTCCTTCGGATATTTCGTCGGCGGCGTATTTTATGGCGCTCGGTGCGCTCAAAGGCAAAACGCTTTGTAAAAACGTCGGCGTCAACCCCACGCGCACGGGAATTTTAGTCGCGTTCGATAAGCTCGGCGTGAAGTATACGCTTTTAAACCGTCGCGTTTCGGGCGGGGAAGAAATTGCGGATATCCTCGTGGAAAAATCGCCGCTCAAAGCCATCGAGCTCGGCGGGGAAGTGATCCCCGCGTTGATCGACGAATTGCCCTTAATCGCGCTTATGTGCGCGTTTGCCGAAGGCGAAAGCCGTATTTTCGGCGCGAAGGAACTGCGCGTAAAAGAAAGCGACCGCATTAAAACGACGGCGGAGCTTATCAACGCGTTGGGCGGGGATTGCCTTGAAACGCAAGACGGATTTATTATTCGCGGAAAAGCCTCTCTGCGGGGCGGAAAAGTAAACAGCTATCTCGATCACAGGATCGCAATGACGGCGGCGGTCGGCTTGATCGCTTCGAAGGAAGGCGGGGAGATCGTAAACCCCGAATGTTGCGCGATATCTTTCCCCGATTTCTTTGAAAAATTAGGCGTTTGCGCGGGGCAGGTGTGAAATGAACGCAAAAAAAATACGCCTCGGACTCGTCGGGAAGGACCTTACAAAATCCCCGAGCGATAAGGTGCATAATTTTATTTTAAGCGAACTCGGCTACGAGTGCGAATACGAAAAGATCTCCGTGAGTCAAGAGCAATTCGATCTTGCCGCAAGAAGACTGCTCGGCGACTTCGACGGCTTTAACGTCACCATTCCTTATAAGCGGGATATTATGGAATATCTCGACGGGGTAAAAGGCGAAGCCAACGAGTTCGGCGCGGTGAACACGGTGGTTTGCGCTACGCGGGAAGGCTATAACACGGACGGGCTCGGGTTTATGCAAATGCTCCTTTCCGCAGGGATATCGGTCGCAGGCAAAAAAACGCTCGTTTTAGGCGGCGGCGGTTCGGGTAGAAGCTCGGCGGTTGCGCTCAAAAATGCGGGCGCGGAAGTATATTTGTATCAAAGGAACACCGAAAAATTATTGCAAACGGCGCGAGAGATCGGCGTGAAAGCGGCGAACGGCGAAGGAGGCGAAAACGGCGTTTACGGCGGGAAGTTTGAGATTCTCGTCAACTGTACGGGTGTGGGAATGCACGACACGGAAGGCCAATCCCCCGTCCAAGCTTCGGCGTTTGCGGGCGCGGAAGCGGTGGTCGATCTGATTTACGCTCCCGCCGAATCGGAATTTTTGCGGCTCGCAAAATCAAAGGGTGTGAAAATCTTGAACGGCGCGTCAATGCTTTTTTATCAGGCGTATTACGCGGATTGTCTGTATTTAAACCGCACGCCTTCCAAAGAGGAAGCGGAAAATTTATATAAAAAATATTTAAAAACTAAAAACGAGGTGAAATAAAATGAAAGTTTTAATACTCAACGGCGTAAATCTTAATCTGACGGGAAAACGCGAACGGAGCGTGTACGGCGTAAAAACGCTCGAAGAAATCAACGCAGAAATCGCAGCTTACGCAAAGATCCGCGGCGTGGATACGGAGTTTTATCAAAGCAATCTCGAAGGCGAGCTCGTGAATAAGCTCCACGAAGCGTTTTTAAATAAGTCCTGCGACGCAATTCTTTTGAACGCGGGCGCGTTCACGCATTATAGCTACGCGCTTCGCGACGCGATCGCCGCGATCGATATTCCCGTGGTGGAAGTGCATATCTCCAACGTGCACGCTCGCGAAGAATTCAGAAAGAACAGCGTGCTTTCGGAAGTTTGCGCGGGAACGGTATTCGGGTTTGGCGTGGGGAGCTATATCGCCGCGATCGAAGGCTTAAAATATCGCGCGGAAAATAAATAATCAAACTCGAAAGGGGTAGTTATGAATCTGATCTTATGCGGAATGATGGGGGCGGGAAAAACGACGATCGGGATCAAGATTGCCGAGCGTACGGGCAGAAGATGGTACGATACCGACGGTATGATCGTCGATCGTCACGGGAAAATTTCGGACATTTTCGAATACTACGGCGAAGAATATTTCCGTAAACTCGAAACGGATATCGTGAAAGAGCTGAGTCAAAAAGACAACCTCGTGATCTCTACGGGCGGCGGCTTGGTCTTAAAAAGCGAAAACGATAAAATTTTGCAAGAAAACGGCAAGATCGTTTTTTTGCGCGCCTCTTTGCAAACGCTTGCCGAAAGGCTGAAAGTGGACGGCACTCGTCCGCTTTTGCAAACCTCTACGGAAAATATCCGCGATCGCCTGGCAAGGCTTTTAAAGGAGCGCTCGCCCGTCTATGAAAGCGTGGCGGATTATATCGTTGACGTAGACGGAAAAACGCCCGACGAGATCGCGGACGAAGTGGTTTCTCTGGTGAAAATGGGCGGGGCAGGTGTTTGATGAAAACAATTTTGATCACGGGCGGCGTGCGCGGTATCGGCGCGGCGATCGCTTTGGCTTTTTTAAAAAAATATACCCGTGAACAGGCGCGCGTGTGCGTGACGTACACTCAAGACGAGGAGAACGCAAAAAAGATCCGCGCGGCGGGCGCGGAAGTCTACCGTTCGGACGTTTCGAACGAGGCTGACGTGGTAGAACTTTTCGAAAAGCTCGGCGGCGTGGATATCCTCGTGAACAACGCGGGCGTAGCCCTCGTAAAGCAGCTGCAAGATACCACCGTTGACGAGTTTCGTAAACTTTTTTCCGTCAACGTCGAGGGCGCGTTTTTGTGCGCGCGTGAAGCGGCAAAGGGAATGATCGATAAAAAAAGCGGACTGATCGTGAATATTTCTTCCGTTTGGGGCGAAGTCGGCGGGAGCTGTGAAAGCGTGTATTCCGCAAGCAAAGCGGCGCTGATCGGGTTCACGAAAGCGCTCGCAAAAGAGCTCGGCTATTCGGGAATCCGAGTCAACTGCATTTCGCCGGGGGTGATACAAACCTCTATGAACGCTCGTTTTTCCGAGGAAGAAATGCACGCGCTGAAAGAGGAGATCCCGATGGGGCGTATCGGTACGGGCGGCGACGTTGCGAAAGCCGTTTTGTTTTTAGACGAAAACGACTACGTAACGGGCGTCGATCTTCCCGTAGGCGGCGGATTCTGCCTTTGAATCAGGAACGCTTTTTAAAATACGCGTCCAGACTTTTTTGAATAAAATCGTCCGCGATCCCCGCAGTAGGGGATTGCGGTTTTTCTTTTGGCGGCGGGTCTTGCTTTTTCGGCTCGTTTTGGGCGGAAGCGGCGGCTTCCGCCTTTTTTCCTTGCGTGTCTTCTGGGTTTCCCGCGTTTTTAAAAGCGCCCAATATTTCGGAAAAACGGTTGAGATCGTTTAAAAATTTCAGCATATCCTCGGAGGATTTGATCTTGCCGAGCAGGGGTTTGATACTTTCGGAAAAATCGCTCTTCTGTGAAAGATAATATAAAAGAATCAAACTGAGAATATCCATATTACACTATACGCGTTGTGTCGAAATTTTGCGCCGATGAATAGGATATATAAAAATCTTTCGGGAGGCAACGATGAAAAGTTTTAAAGAGTATAAACCTGTGCAGGAAAAGGGCAAACAAACCCCGCCCGTAAACGACGGGCAGGGGGAAACGGCGGAAGAACTCACGAAAAAACTCGCGGCGGCGTGGGGTGGTAAATCCAGCGGCGCGATGATGAAAGAAATTTTAACGGAAGCCGAACGCAGTAAACGCGCAGGGAAGCTTTCCAACGAAGAAATCGACGAATTTTACCGTCAATTTTCTCCGATGGTGAACGGGGCGCAACGCATATTACTTAAAAAGGTAGTGGAAAAATTAAAAGAAATTTAATCGCTGAACCCGCCTTTTTCGGCTACGTTTTTAAGGGCAAGCAACAGCTCGTCGATCTCTGCTTTCGTATTGAAATGCGAAAAGGAAACTCTGACGAGCCCGCCCTCTTGCGTGCCGAGCGCTTCGTGCATAAACGGCGCGCAATGTAAGCCGCCGCGCACGGCGATATCGTATTTGGAGGAAAGCAAAGAAGCGATAAATTCCGATTGCATATTCTCGTGCGCGAACGCGACGATCCCGCTTTCGTTGGCGGCAGAATAGCTTTGGTAGGCAGGGAGTTGTTTGAGCCCGCTGAGAAAATATTCCGCAAGCTCTTTGAGCTTTGCGGAAATTTGTTTTCCGTACGCGGAAAGATAACGAATCCCTTCCAAAAGCGAATAGATCGCGGGGAAGGAAAGCGTTCCCGCTTCTAAATTGTCGGGATAAAATTCTGGCATATCGAGCGAAAAACTCATCGTGCCCGTACCGCCGTATAAAAGGGGAGGTAGCTCGACCCGATCGGAAAATAAAAGCGCGCCGCTCCCCTGCATCGCAAACAATCCTTTATGCCCCGCCAAGGCAAGTAGATCGATACCTGCCCCCTTCATTTTCAACGGAATATGCCCGCCGCCCTGTGCGCCGTCCACGATAAAAAGTACGTTTTTCGGGATCGCCTTTTTGATCGCGTACAGGTTGGGGATCGCGCCGTTAACGTTGGAACAGGCGGTTACGATCACGGCTTTCGTGTTCGGTTTTAACAGTTTTTTAACGGCGTTCGGGTCGATCGTTTTTTCGCGGTTTTCGCTTGCGGAAAGAGGACAGATATCGTATTCGACGCGCCGTTTCTTTTGGAGTCGTTCGAGAGGACGAAGTACCGAGTTGTGCTCCATCGCGGTCGCGATCGCGTGATCGCCTTTTTCAAGCGTGCCGAACAAGGCGAGATTGAGCGCTTCCGTACAGTTTTTCGTGAACGCGACGCGCTCGAAACCGTAGCCGTCGAAATAATCGGAAAGCGCGTTTCTGCATTCCTGCACGATGCCGAGGCAGGATAAAGAAAGCTTGTGACCGCTACGCCCGGGGTTCGCGCACACTCTGAGTGCGGAAGTCACGGCGGTGATCACGGAATCGGGTTTTTTGCCGCCTGTGGCGGCGTTGTCAAAATAGATCATAAATGCACCTCTTTTTCGGGTTAAACATAAAATATAGTATCGTTATATAGTATTCAAAAGAGGGGGTGGCTATGACTTATGATGATTTTGGCGGCGTTCCGTTCGCGGGCGCAAAGCCTTGACTACGCCGAACGCTTGAGAAGCTACGGCGTGCCTTCGGAAACCGTACCTACGCCAAAGGAAGCCAAGATCGGCTGCGGACTTTGCGTACGTTTCGACGCCCGTTCGTTTATCCGCGCGGAAGCCGTGTTGAAACGGGGCGGTTACGCGTCCTTTAAAGGTTTTTACAAAACGGAGTTTGCGGGCGGCAGAATGACGGTTTCGCCGTACCGACGTTGATTTTTTTTCGTTACGACCGCAGGCGGGGGGGGGGTTCCCGCCGCGCGTTAATACCCTTTTTTTCTCCGCGCGGGTGATTTTTCCCGCGCGGTTTATAGTGAAAAGCTTGCAAAAATTTTCGTTTTCTGCTATACTGAATACGCTATGAAAAAATCCGATAAAACGATCGCGCTCGAAGAGCTTCGGCGCTTATATCCCAACGCAAAACCCGCGCTTCATTATCGCACGCCGTACGAGCTTTTGGTAGCGGTGATGCTGTCGGCACAATGCACCGACGAGCGGGTGAATAAGGTCACCGCGGTACTTTTTAAAAACTATTCCACGCCCGAAAAAATGATCGCGCTTTCGGCGGAAGAGCTTTCGGGGTATATTTTTTCTTGCGGGCTGTACCGCTCCAAAGCCGAACATATCCTTTCGGCAACCAAGGATATTTTAGAACGCTTCGGCGGGGAAGTGCCCTCCACGATCGAGGATTTGAAAAGTCTGGCGGGCGTGGGGCAAAAGACGGCGAACGTCGTGTATTCGGTGGCGTTCGGCGGCGACGCGATCGCGGTAGATACGCACGTCTTCCGCGTGAGCAACCGTTTGGGGCTTGCCAAGGGCAAAACGCCCAAGGAAGTGGAAGCGGGCTTAAATAAGTCCGTGCCGAAAGAGGACTGGTCGAAGGCGCACCATTGGCTAATTTATCACGGAAGAAAGGTATGTAACGCCCGTAAGCCCGATTGCGAAAGCTGTACGCTGTCCGCCGTATGCGATCACGCGAAGAAAAATAAATAAAAACGGTATAAAAATGTCTCCCGATACGCAAGCTTTTTGTATTCGGGAGGTTTTTTATGGAAAAAGATACCGTCGTGGAACGCGAAAGCGAATTTTTGAACTTACTTTTGGAAACGGAGGATCTCGCGGAAAAGAAAGCAAAGATCTATTCCAAACTTTTAACGGAGCAATCGCTTGCCGAGGATATGAAAAATCTTTCGGAAAGGCATACCGAGCGGAAAGAGCGTTTAGAGCGTATCCTTTACGGTAAAAAATGCTCGAATAAAAAAAGGGAAAACGATTCGGAGGACGGAAATGAAGATTGAAAAACGGGAAATTACCTTAAACGAACGGGATACTTTAAAAGATATGCTCTTTTTCGAGCGGGGACTGATGAAGGAATACGTATCCGCGATCGCTTCCGCCGAGCGTAAGGAGACCCGCGCGTTGCTTTTGGATTGCTTAAAGGAAACGGCGGAGGAAACTTTTATGCTCCGCGATCTTTTGGCGGGAATTATGAAAAATTAACAAAAAAACGACGAAAAATTACGAAAAAGTCCGATTGTTCGGGCTTTTTTGTTTTGATTGCTTGACGAACGCGTTTTTTCGTGATAGAATAGAAAAGACGATATATGCAAGTATGCAAATATGAACGATCGTCAGGAGGAACTATGGAAAAGAAAGTCGGAGCAATCAAAAGATTTTTCGGTGAATTCAAAAAGTTTATCACGCGCGGCAACGTGCTGGATATGGCGGTCGGCGTTATCGTCGGCGGCGCGTTCACGGCGATCGTGAACGGAATGAGTAACTTTATTTTAAAGCCCTTAATTAACTGGTTGTTGGCTCTCCTTCTCGGCGGAGATTCTTTAAGCGATATCTACACGGTTTTAAAGCCCGCGTATTTAACGGAAACGCTTGCCGACGGCACGACGCGGGTAACCAATCAGCTTGATCTTGCAAACTCCATTTATATCGACTGGGGCGCGTTCATCAACGCGATCATTAATTTCTTGATCATTGCGTTCGTACTGTTCGTGCTCGTGAAAATGCTCAACCGCATCGCGGAAGCGAAGAGCAAAATGGTCGAAGGAATGGAGCTGACCGAGAAAAAAGAAGTCAAAAGGCTTCGCCGCGAAGAAAAACTGACCAAAGCGCAAGCAAAAGCGAGATACGCGGAAAAGCTCGAAGAGGCGAAGGCAAAGAAAGCGGAAGAGGAACGCGTAGCGGCGGAGAAAGCGGCGGAAGAAGCCCGAATCGCCGAAGAAAAAGCGACGGCGAACACCCGTTTGCTCGAAGAGATCCGCGATCTTTTAAAGAAAGCAAATTCTTGACGGTTTGCGGGGAAAATCGATTGACTTTTGGGCGCAAATGCGCTATAATAAACGATAAGTAAATAAAGGCTATGAAAAAGCAGGGGCTTTTCAAACGCCGTTTCAACAGAGAACGCGCCCGTAGGCTGAAAGGCGCGGAAACGGAGAAAGCGCCCATTTCACTTTGGAGCTGCGTCGGGGAGCGTTGAAAAACGGGTAGTCGGCGTCGCGATTCGCGCGTGATAGCGATAAAGAAGGCGGGCGTTCGCCCGTGAAAACAGGTGGTACAGCGATATCGTCGCCCTGTGCGTAAGGCACGGGGCGATTATTTTTTGATCGAAAACAAAACGGAGGATTCTTGTTATGAAAGAAAAAATCGAAGCGTTACGGCGGGAGATCGAAACGGCTCTTTCCGTCACCGAAACGGGCAGAGCGGTGTACGAAGTCAAGCTGAAATTCCAAGCCGAGCTTAAAGGCATTATGAGCGGTATGAAGGACTTGCCGAAAGAGGATCGCCCGACCTTCGGAAAGGTCGTCAACGAATTCAAGCAAGCGATGGAAGCGTTGTTTGAAGAACGCGCCGTCGTCGTTCGGCAAATGGAAATGGAGAAAAAATACGCAGCCGAACGCGTTGATATTTCTATGCCCGGGAAAAACTATAAAGCGGGTGCGTTGCATCCCATCACGCTCGTCAAAAACGAACTGATCGATATTTTTGCGGGTATGGGCTTTAAGGTGTTCGAAGGACCTGAGATCGAAACGGACTATTATAATTTCACGGCGCTCAACACGCCCAAGGACCACCCCGCGCGCGATATGCAAGACACTTTTTACCTTGCGGACAACCTTCTGCTTAGAACGCAGACGTCGGCGGGGCAGATCCGCGTGATGGAAAAGCAAACGCCCCCGATCAAAATTCTTTCGCCGGGCAGAGTGTTCCGCTCGGACGACGACGCGACTCATTCCCCGATGTTCCATCAAATGGAAGGGCTCGTCGTGGATAAAGGGATCACTCTTTGCGATCTGCAAGGTATGCTCGCCGAGTTTGCCAAGAAAATGTTTTCCACCTCCACGAAGGTCCGTTTGCGCCCTTCTTATTTCCCGTTTACCGAACCTAGCGTGGAAGTGGATTTAAGCTGTTCGGAATGCGGCGGAAAAGGCTGTCGGCTTTGTAAAGGCACGGGCTGGATCGAAGTGCTGGGCGCGGGAATGGTAAATCGCCACGTGCTTGAAAACTGCGGCGTAGACCCCGACGAATACACGGGCTTTGCGTTCGGTATGGGAATCGAGAGAATCGCGATGCTCAAATACGGGATCAATAATATCAAGACCCTTTTTGAAAACGACACGCGGTTTTTGGAACAGTTTGAGGACTAAAAGGAGGACGAAGAAAAATGAAAGCACCTTTAAGTTGGTTAAAAGATTACGTAGATATCGATATTTCCGCCGAGCAGCTTGCCGAAAAGCTTTTCTCGTGCGGGTTTGAAGTGGAGGAGCTCGTCTATTTAGGCGAAAAAATTTCCCGCGTGGTGGTCGGCGAGGTCAAAGCGTTGACTCCTCATCCCGACAGCGATCATATGCAGATCTGCGTGGTCGATTGCGGCGAGGAATACGGCAGAGAAATTCAGATCGTCACGGGCGCGGACAACGTGTACGTGGGAATGAAAACGCCTTGCGCGCTCGATAATTCCACCGTGGTGGAAAGCGATCCCAAAGCGCTTGAAAAGAACCCCGACGGGATCAAAAAGATCAAAAAAGGCAAGCTCCGCGGCGTGGAATCCTTCGGTATGCTCTGCTCGGGCGAGGAACTCGGCATTAACGACGATTACTATGACGGCGCGGAATATTACGGGCTTTTGGATCTGGATAAATCCGCACCCGTCGGCGAAGATATTCGAAAAATCGTGGGACTTGACGATTGGATTTTCGATATTTCGATCACGGCAAACCGCCCCGACTGTCAATGTATTTTGGGGATCGCCCGCGAAGTCGCGGCGGTGCTTGGAAAGCCTTTGAAAGAACCTTCTTATGCGTTCACGGCGCATAAAACGAACGCCGCGCCCGTAAAAGTGGAAGTGCAAGCGCCCGATCTTTGTCCTCGCTACGTAGGACACTACGTGGAAAATATCCAAGGGGGAAAATCCCCCGCTTGGATGAGGAAACGCCTTGCGCTTTCGGGAATCCGTTCTATTTCGCCCATCGTCGATATCACGAATTTCGTGCTCCTTGAAATGGGACAACCGATGCACGCGTTCGACGCGGACGATCTCGCGGGCAGAAAGATCGTGGTAAGGAGAGCGGAACAAGGCGAAAAAATCGTTACGCTCGACGAAAAGGAATTTACGCTGAATCCCGAAAACCTCGTGATTTGCGACGGCGAAAAGCCCGTGGCGCTCGCGGGGATTATGGGCGGATTAAACAGCGAAATCAAGGCTACGACGAAAAACGTATTTTTCGAGTCCGCGAAGTTTGCCCGCGATAACGTGCGTAAGACCTCCCGCGCCCTCGGTCAGTCTTCCGATTCCTCGTCGAGATTCGAAAAAGGGGTGGACGCGTATACGAACGCTTACGGTATGGCGCGCGCGTTGCACCTTATCGAGGAACTCGGTTGCGGAACGGTCACCGAGCTTTGCGAGGACGTTTGCGCGGCGGATCTTACGCCCCGTAAAATGACGGCGAGCGTGAAAAAGATCAACGCGCTTTTGGGAATCGTAGTACCTAACGAGGAGATTTTGGCGATTTTGAACCGCCTGAATTTTAAACCGAGTTTAAGCGGCGATACCCTCACGGTGGAAATTCCGGGTTATCGCGACGACGTCGATTATTATCCCGATCTTGCCGAAGAAATTATCAGAATGTACGGTTACGATCATATCACGCCGACCTTCCTCGAAAAAGCGAGCGTTACGGGCGGCGGCTTGAACGACGAGCAGAAAAAGGAACTGCATTTAAAGAACGTCTTGCGCGCGCAAGGATTTTTGGAAGCGTATAACTATTCGTTCTATTCCCCCAAAGAATTTGATTTAATGAAGCTTCCCGAAAACGCTGAGGAGCGCAACGCGGTGAGGATCCTCAACCCGATCAGCGAGGAGCTTTCGGTGATGCGTACCTTCCTTGCGCCTTCGATGCTCGGTAACGCGGTGAGAAATATCCGCCGCGGCAACGACGAGGGAAGAGAATTCGAAGTCGCGAATATTTATCTTCCGAAAAACACGGAAGCAGGCGAGCAACCCGAAGAGCGCAAAACGCTCGTGCTCGGGATTTGGGGCGCGAAATGCGATTTCTTCGATATGAAAGGCGCGGTCGAGAAAATTTCCGAACTTTTCCATTTGAATTTCACTTACGAAAGAGCGGAAAAACCGTACCTGCACCCCGGCGTGTCGGCGAACGTTTTGGTCGGCAAAAAAATCGTCGGCGCGATCGGTGAACTCGACCCTGCTATCGCCCTTTCGCTCGGACTCGATAAAAAAGTATATCTTGGCGAGCTCGATCTCGAAGAATTGAAAGATTCGTTAGACGACAAGATCGCGTATAAAAATCTTCCGAAATTCCCCGCAGTCAAGCGCGACCTTGCTTTGATCGCCGACGAGAAGTTGACTTCGGGCGAGATCGAAGAAGTGTTGCTTCATTCTTGCAAATACGTCACGGCGGCGAAGCTTTTCGACGTCTATCGCGGCGGTCAGCTTCCCGAAGGGAAAAAGAGTATGGCGTACACGCTTACCTTCACGCCCGACTCCACGGCGGAAAAGGCGTTCACGCCCGAAGTACTCGACGGGTTCGTGAAAAAGATACTCGGAAACCTCAAATATAAGCTTGGCGTAGAATTGCGCTAAAAGGGGCGGATCGTGAAAAGAACTCCAAAGATCAATAAGATCGGGTTTTTGAACGTGGATAAGCCGTCGGGGATCGTTTCTTCGGCGGTAGTCAATAAAATAAAATGGCTGACGGGGATCGCGTGCGGACATATGGGTACGCTCGACCCTTTGGCGAGCGGCGTTCTGCCCGTCGGGGTCGGCAACGCCACGCGGTTGTTCGATTATTTCTTGAATAAGAAGAAAGAATATATCGCGGAGTTTACCTTCGGCGTTTCTTCCGATACCCTCGATTCGACGGGCGCGCTTACCTTAGGCGGAAGAATCCCGACGGAACGGGAGATCGAGGAAGTTTTGCCGGAATTTTTCGGAGAGATTTTACAGTTGCCACCTAAATACAGCGCGAAAAGCGTCGGGGGCAGACGGGGGTACGAGCTTGCGCGCGCCGGGATAGAATTTGAGCTCGCGCCCAAAAAAGTGCATATTTACGGTATGGAAATGCTCGGAAGATCGGAAACGTCGGAAAACGCGTTCAGGGTCCGTATCGAGTGCGGCGGAGGTACGTATATCCGCTCGATCGGGCGGGATATTGCCAAAAGGCTTGGCACGAACGCGGTGATGAGTTATCTTCGTCGCACGCAAAGCGGCGCGTTTACGATCGAAAACGCCGTTCCGTTTTCCGTCCTGGAAAACGACCCGACGGCAGAGGAGCTCGAAAGGCTGATCGTTCCTACCGAAAGCGTGTTGACCTTTGAAACGCTCACGCTTGACGCGCCCCGTTGGGAAAAGATTTTCGACGGCGTGAAAATTCCGACCGACCGCGCGGACGGCGAGTATAAATTTTATAACGCCGACGGAAGTTTCTACGGCGTTGCGGAAGTTCGGGAAGGGTTTGCGAAATTAAAGACGAAATTATGCTGAAAACGGTCTATTTAACGGACAATTTCAAAGAAAACGCGCCTTGCGTGATGTTGCTTGGCGGGTTCGACGGCGCGCATCTTGGTCATCGCGCGCTGATTTCACATGCGAAAGCATACGGTTTGCCCGTCGGGATAATGTCGATCGTCGGCGGTAAGGGGCGGGAGATCTTCACGATCGAAGAACGGCGAGAAATTTTTAAAGACGTAGGCGTAGATTTTGCGTTCGAGCTTCCCTTTGACGAGATACGTTCGCTTTCTCCCGAGGTCTTTTCGGGGATTTTAACCGAGCGGTTTGCCGTAAAAGCCTTTTTGTGCGGGGAAGATTTTCGCTACGGCTATATGGCTTCGGGAACGCCCGAAACTTTAAAACGGGATACCCGTGTCCGCGTTGAAACGGTCGAGCTTGTAAAAAGGCAAGGCGAAAAGGTAAGCGCGAGCACCATAAAAACGTTGCTTTTGGAAGGTGAAGTCGAAAAGGCGAACGCACTTTTGGATTCGGAATTTTTCTTGCTCGGTAAAGTTGTTAAAGACAGAGGCGTGGGCAGAACGATCGGCTTTCCCACGGCGAATATCGCGTATCCGCAGGAGAAATTGCCCTTAAAACAAGGCGTATACGAAACGGTCGCGGAGGTGGACGGCGCTTTTTATCAAGGCGTCACGAACTACGGCGCGCGCCCGACTTTTTCCAACGAAAACGTAACGACGGAAACCTATCTCGACGGATTTTCGGGGGATCTCTACGGAAAAACGATGAAAATAAAATTTAAACGGTTTTTGAGAGGAATCGAAAAATTCGCTTCGGCAGAGGACCTCAAAGCGCAACTTACGGAAGATATAAGGAGAGTGAGAGAAAATGATTAAATTCGGACCCAGCGGCAATTCGGACAGCTTTTACGCGGAAGGCTTGGAGCGCACGGAGGAAGCGGCGGCGTTCGTGAAAGAACGCGGACTCGATTGTTTTGAGTATTCCTTTGGCCGCGGCGTGCGTATGAGCGAGGAAAAGGCGGCGTCGATCAAAAAGGCGTTTGACAAAGAAGGTGTGGAAATTTCCGTTCACGCGCCCTACTTTATCAATTTCGCAAACCCCGACGACGAAATGGCGGCAAAATCCTACGGCTACGTTTTGGATAGCGCGAAGCTCTGCCGTCTGATGGGAGGAAAACGGGTGGTGTTTCATCCCGCCGCGCAAGGTAAAGCAACTCGGTTTCAAGCCGTCGATAAAACGATCGAGCGGCTGCATACGCTCAAAGAGTATATCTATTTGAACGGCTTGGAAGATATGATCTTTTGCCCCGAAACGATGGGAAAACTCGCGCAGATCGGCACGGTCGAGGAAGTCACGGCGTTTTGTTTGATCGATCCCGTGTTCACGCCTTGCGTGGACTTTGGTCATATCAACGCCCGCGAACAGGGTTCGTTGAAAACCAAAGAGGATTATAAAAGCCGTTTGGAATATATGATCGAGAAGCTCGGCTTCGAGCGAATGAAGCATTTTCATATCCATTTTTCAAAAATTATGTATTCGGCGAAAGGCGAGATCAAACACCTGACCTTTGAGGACGAAATTTACGGTCCCGAATTCGAACCGCTCGGCGAGGCGCTCAAAGAACTTTCGCTCGAACCGTATATCGTGAGCGAGTCCTCGGGCACGCAAATCGAGGACGCGGCGGCAATGAAACGCATATATTTCGGCGGGAATCTTTGATTTTTTTGGGGAATCCCTTTGCGTATGGTTGACGAAAAGGAAAATTTTTGCTACAATAGAAACGAGAGGACGAAAGGAATGATCTATACCAACGGAAAAAAGATTTTGAACGCTTGCGGCTTAGAGGCCGTGTATACTTCGTGCGAATATCTTTTGCGGTATATCACGGGGTTCGTTGCGGAGAACGGTTTCGCGGTCGTAGACGAAAACGGAACGACTTTGTATACCGACAAACGCTATATCGAAGCGGCGGAAAAGATCGTGCAAGGTACGGACGTAACGGCTGTTTTGTATAAGCAGGACGACTCGTTGAAACGTTTGGCTCAGTATAAGAGCGTCGGCGTTTCTTTCGACCAAACCAGTCATAGCGAGTACGTCACGTTTGAAAAAGCGGGCGTAAAGCTGGAAAATATCGACGGCGTATTTTCGAACGTGATGAGCGTGAAAGAGGCTTGGGAACGGGAAAAGATCGCCCGCGCTTGCGAGATCGCGGAAGACGCGTTTTTAAAGATTTTGCCCGAGATCAAAGAAGGGATCACCGAATCGGAACTCGCGGCTCTACTCGAATATAATATGAAAATTCTCGGTGCGTCGGGAACTTCGTTCGATACGATCGTGGCTTTCGGAGCGCACGCTTCCGTGCCGCATTACGAAACGGGCAGAACCAAACTCCGTTTCGGCGACGAAATTCTGATCGATTTCGGCTGTAAGGTAGACGGATATTGCTCGGATATAACGCGCACGTTTTTATTCGGCGACGATCACAAACACGAGGAATTCAAAAAAGCCTACGCGGCGGTGCTGACCGCGCATAACCTCGTTAAAGAAAGATTGCAAACGGGAATGACGGGCGTACAAGCCGACGCGATCGCAAGAGATTATCTTAAAGATCAAGGCTACGGCGAACTCTTCACGCATTCCTTGGGGCACGGGATCGGCTTGAATATCCACGAATTTCCTTCGGTAAGTCCTAAGGGACAAAACGTTTTAAAGGACGGAATGGTCTTTTCGGACGAGCCGGGCGTGTACGCGGCGGGCGAATTCGGGATTCGTATCGAGGACACCGTAACGCTCGAAAACGGACGGGTAAAAAGCTTTATGTCCAAGACGGACAGAAATTTAATAATTTTGTAAAAAGGAAGGGGCAGGGTCGAGACGAACCCGCTTTTTCGAAAAAATAAAACAAGAAAATAAAAGAAAACAAGGAGATACATTATGGCACAGATTTTGGCAGGCGATATTCGTAAAGGCGTTACCTTCGAATACAAGAGCGGCGTTTACACCGTTACCGACTTCCAGCACGTAAAACCCGGCAAAGGCGCGGCGTTCGTAAGAACGACCCTCAAAAACGTCGTTACGGGGCAGGTTTTATCCAACGAAACCTTCAACCCCACCACGAAGCTTGAAACCGCACAGGTGGAAACCAAGAAAATGACGTATTCTTACTACGACGGCGAATTCTACGTGTTTATGGACGAGGAATACAATCAGGAAATGCTCGCGTACGATCAGGTGGAAGAAGCGCTTAAATATATCAAGGAAAACGATATCGTCACCGTGAAATTCCTCTACGGGAAAGCGTTCTCCGTCGAACCCGAAAACTTCGTGGAACTCAAAGTTATCGAAGCGGAACCCGGAGTAAAGGGCAACACGGCTACCAACGTTATGAAGAACGCGAAGGTGGAAACGGGCGCGACCATTCAGGTTCCTATGTTCGTCGAAGAAGGCGAAACCATTCGTATCGATACGAGAACGGGCGAATATATGAGCAGAGTTTAATTCTCCGTTTCAATTTTCGTTTGCGTTATTGATAAAATTCAAAATGCAGGATTTTTCGATCCTGCGTTTTGTTGTACTCTTAGGCATCGCGGATAGAAAGGATTGAAAAATTGAAAGCAGTAGTGCAAAGAGTCCGACGCACGACCTTAACGGTAGAAGGAGAGCTTATTTCCGAGATCCCGTTCGGGCTCGTCGTGTTTTTGGGCGTTAAAGTCGGCGACGAAGAACCGTCGGCGGACTATTTAATGAAAAAAGTTGCAAATCTCCGTATTTTTGAAGACGAAAACGGTAAAATGAATCTTTCCGTCAAAGACGTCGGCGGGGAGGTTTTGCTCGTTTCGCAGTTCACTCTCTACGGCGACGCTTCGCACGGTAACCGCCCGAGCTTCACGCTCGCGGAACGCCCCGAACGCGCCAACGCGCTCTATGAGTACGCGGTGGAATCGTTGAAAAGCCACGGCGTAACCGTAAAAAAAGGCGTATTCGGCGGGGATATGAAGATCAAACAGTATAACGACGGCCCCGTGACGATTTTATTAGAGGTCTAAACCCATTTAAACGATAGGAAGAAAAATTATGAAATTGCAATTTTTAGGCACGGGAGCGGCGGAAGGCGTTCCCGCCGTCTTTTGCAACTGCGCGACTTGCCTTGAAATAAGAAAACGCGGCGCACGCGAATTTCATACCCGTTCACAGCTCGTGATCGACGGCGAGTTGTCCGTGGACTTTCCGCCCGACGCGTACCACCATTCGCTTTCGTTCGGCGCGGATCTTTCCGCGTTTAAATATATTCTCGTTACGCACAGCCATATGGATCATTTTTACGCGCACGATTTTATTTTGCGCGGCTATAAATATTCCGACGGTCTGCCGAAGAAAAAATTGCAGATTTTCGGCAACGCCGAAGTCAAAAAGGTCTTTGAAGAATGTACCCGTCGCGAGCTTCGCGCAGACGTGAAGGAAAATATCGAAATCGTAGAGCTGATCCCGTTCGTACCCGTTACCTTCGGCGATAAAGGAGAGTATACCGTATTTCCGTTAAAAGCGCAACACAGCAAAACGGAAACCGCGCTTTTATATTTTCTCGAAAAGAACGGGCAGACGTATCTGCATTTAACGGACACGGGCAGATTGCCCAAGGAAAGTTTGGACGAGTTGCAAGCCTATTTAAACGCAAAAGGCAAGTTCGTCGATTTCGTCACCTTCGATTGTACTTTTTTGTTTAAAGAGGCGGGGGAGGTATCAAGACATATGGGGCTTCCCGATAACGTTGCGATGCGAGAAGAGTTTTTGCGCCGCGAGATCGTAAGCGATTCCACGCGCTACGCGATCACACACTATTCGCATAATAACCAGCCGTTTTCGGAAAATTTACGAAAAGCGGAAAAAGAATACGGCGTGATAGCCGCTTACGACGGATTGACGATCGAGTTTTGAAAAAACGTCTTTTTCAAGCAAAAAAACGCTTGAAAACAGTCAATTCTACTGTTAGTAGAGTTAAAAATAAAAATTGGTAGAGCCGAAAAATCGGTAAGTAGAGCGAAAAAAAGGCGTAGTAGGTTGTATTTTTTATCGATTTGCTATAAAATGGTATTTGTCGGAAGTCGGGCGTCGTGCCCCTCGTTCGGCAAATATTCAAAAAGCAAATAAAGATAAAAGAGGTAAATAATGCAAAACCAAACCAACGTCGTACCCGTTTTTTTTGCGGTGGACGATAAATACGTTCCCTTTCTCACGATCTCTTTGGATTCGCTGAAAGCGCACGCTTCGAAGGCCAATAAATACGACATTTATATTCTGACTACTTGTTTGAGCGACGAGAGCAAAGCGGCGGCGAAAAAGCGCGAGGACGAAAATTTCACCGTCTATTTCGTAGACGTGAACGAAAAACTCAACGACGTAAGCGATTCCTTGCACCTTCGCGATTATTATTCGATGGCGACGTATTACCGCATTTTTATCGCGGGTATGTTCCCCGAACTCGATAAAGCGGTGTATATCGACAGCGACACGATCCTTCTCGGCGACATTGCCGAGCTTTACGATACCGAGCTTGGCGACAACCTCGTCGGCGCAGTTCCCGACGGTGCGGTTGCCATCGTTCCCGAATTCCGCACGTATACGAAAGAAGTACTCGGCGTGGTAGCGGAAGAATATTTCAACGCGGGCGTGCTCGTAATGAACCTCAAAAAATTCCGCGAAGCGGATTTCTACGGCAAGTTCTGCGATCTTTTGCAAAAATATAAATTTACCGTCGCGCAGGATCAAGATTATCTGAACGTAGCCTGTCACGGTTCGGTGAAATACCTTAGCGACGAATGGAACAAAATGCCGATTAGCGGCGAAGGCGCGGCGCCTAAGCTCATTCACTATAACCTCACGATGAAGCCTTGGAGATACGAAAATATCCTGTTTAAGGAACATTTCTGGGCGGTAGCGGAAAAGAACGAATATTATCCGCAAGTGAAAGGCTTCCTCGATTCGTTCACCGAAGAAATGGCGAAAGCGGACGCGGAGTGCGAAAAGAAGCTCAGAGTGCTTTGTTTGGAAGAGGCGGCGCGAGAAGACAACTATTGGAAAAAATACGGAAAGGCTTAAGTTGGCGGTCTTTCCGTAGCAAATAAATTTATTACGGAAGGAATCGGAATAATGGACGAATCCAAAGTATCCCCCGCACGTCGGGAAATCCTTGAAAAAATCAAGCAATACGAACGGGAAGGTCGTTTCGACGAGGACGTTGAAAACGATCCGCCCGCGCCCGAGCTTTTGCCTGATCAGGTGGACTATTTAAATAAAAAGCTTTCGAGTAAAATTTCTCGTCGCGTCGCGAATTTTATCGGCGACAGATATTTTTTGGGTCTTATCAAAAAAGGTCGTTTGATCATCGACGGCGTGGAAGGCGAAGAGCATTTGTCCGCGCTCAAAAACGGCGCGGTGATCACCTGTAATCATTTCGGAGTGATCGATCACTATATCGTCTTTCATTGTATCCGCAAATATTTGCCGAGAAAATATCTTTATAAGATCATTCGCGAGGGGAATTATACGAATTTCCCCGGTCTTTTCGGGTTTTTAATGCGGCATTGTAACACGTTGCCGTTATCCTCGAACCGTCGCACGATGATGAATTTTATGTCCGCGACGAACGCGCTTTTAAAGCGTGGGGATAGCGTTTTGATCTATCCCGAACAGGCAATGTGGTGGAACTACCGTAAGCCCCGCCCCTATAAGATCGGCGGATTTAAAATCGCTTACCGTGCGGGCGCGCCCGTGCTCCCCACCTTTATTTCAATGCAGGACGACGAAACGCTTGACGGCGACGGCTATCCTTTGCAACGGCATACTTTGCATATTATGCCGCCCGTTTATCCCGATCCCTCTCTCGGCGAGAAAAAAGGCGCGGAGAAGATGATGAACGAGGCTTTCGCCGCCGTAAAAGCCAAATACGAGGAGATCTACGGACTTCCGCTCTCTTACGAAACGCAAGAAGAAGGAGAGGAAAAATGATACTGTATGTTTGTATTATCGTGGGTTGTATTCTTCTTTTTGCGGCGTTGAACGCGTTGGTTTTCGATTGGAGTTTTCTTGCGGGAGTGGGTTGGACTTCGGGCGCGGTGATTGCCGTGATCTTAGTGGACGCGATCGTTGCGAGCGCGTGCAGACTATCGCCCGCCAAATGGTATAACCATAATTCGAAGATATATACGGTCGGCAGAAAGGAAAAAAATTTCTACGAAAAATTAAAGATCCGTAAGTGGAAAGACAAAATCCCCGAGATCGGGCATTTCACGGGCTTCCGCAAAAATAAACTCGACGACCCGACGAGCGTGGAATACGTGGAGCGGTTCTTGCTCGAAAGTTGTTACGGCGAAGCGGGGCATCTTTTGAGTTGCTTGTTGGGATTCGTGATAATGATCCCGTTTCCTTTCTTGCCCCGCGGCTGGTGGCTTATCTCTTTGCTCGTGGGTATCGTCAACGTACTTATGAATTTACCGTCGTTGTTCGTGTTGCGGTACAATTCTTATAAATTGGAGATCCTTTACAAAAGAAATTTAAAACGCCAAATGCAAACGGCGTGAAGCTTTCTCCCTCTTCATTGCGAACGAAGTGAAGCAATCCCAAAGACCTAAGCAAAAAAAATCCGAGCTTCTGCTCGGATTTTTTTCTTTATACGCCTTTAAAAACTTGACAGGGGGGGGGGTGCTTATGTTACACTATATTTAGTATATATTTTTTACGGGAGGTTTAAGGATTTATGAAAAAGAAATTCGGTTTAATAAGCTGTCTTGCGGCGACGCTCTTATCCTGTTCGTTCGTGCTCGGCGCGTGCGGCGGCGGTTCGGATAGCGCGGGAAAAAAGGACTCGTATACCATTCAGTATACGGACGACGCGGGCGTACATACCTTAGAGGTAGAGGAAGGCGCGGTGTATTCGCTCGAATCCATTCCCTATCGCTACGGCTACGAATTCACGGGGCTTTATAGCCTGGAAAAAGGCGGTACGCAATACGTGAATAGTAGCGGGGCTTCGGTAACGCCTTTCCAAGACGGTATGAACGTGGTGTTGTTCCCGCAGTTCGCTGCGAAAACGTATCAGCTCATTCTCGATTATCAAGGCGCGACCGTGACGGGTAGTCGCTCCATAGAAGTATCTTACGATTCCACGCTTTCCAATTTGCCTACGGATTTAACGGCGGAGTATAAAACGTTTACGGGTTGGTATACTTTGCCTGAAAGCAAGGGAACGCAGATTGCCGACCGGTACGGGGTTTTGCCCACCAAAAATAAGATCAACGAAAAGAATTTCAATCTTGACGACGCGGACGGAAATATCTATCTCTACGCGGGCTTTAAGGGGATCGAATACGACGTGACTTTGAACTTCGGAAACGGTCAAACGGAAGAGATCAAAGTAGAACACGGCACGAACGTTTCGGAAATGATCTACGACACGCGCGTGGACGGCAACGGCGTAGTCGTTTGGTCGCGTACGGAGAACGATACGGATAAATCGGACGCGGTGACGGGGAAGATCACGGGTGCTACGACTTTATACGCCGCTGAATTTGCACCCGTTTTGGAGCTCGATGAGAACGGCGGCGACGAAATAGCGTCCGTGGTGGCGAGAGCAGGCTCTACGATCACGTTGCCTACGCCCGTGAGAGAAAACTATCAATTCGTGGAATGGCAGGATGTGAGCGGAAATACGTATAATTCAAGCGTAATGCCCGAAACGAGCGTGCAACTCAAAGCGGTTTGGCAGGCAAAACTCGTGTTCGACGAGAACGGCGGCACGGAAGTGGACGATATTTCCGCACAGGCAGGGTCGAGTTTAATCCTTCCCGTACCCGAAAGGGAGGGGTATATTTTCGCGGGCTGGTATACTGCGGATAAGACGAAGTACGAATCGACTTCAATGCCGGCGACGAGCGCTAAGCTCAAAGCGGGTTGGTATAGAGCTAAAAAGGAAACGATTGTAAAAATTTCTTCTTCGGGAAAAGGATATAGCAAGATGACCCAAGCGGGTACTTCTAACGTATATAATGGTTTAACTGCTGGAACGTGCGAAGATGATTATATGTCAGGATTGACGTTTAATTTTGCGGACGAATACGGACTGAAAGATGTAAACGTTACAATAGAATTTCACTTTTTAGCCCATAGAGTTGATAAGAGTTCTTCCGTTGTGCGAGATAAAATGCATTTTGAATTCTATTCGGATAAAGTCGTCAGCTCGTCTGCATTTTTGGACGATTATATTATTGATATAGATAACGGAGATTTTCGTTCGTACACGTTTACTTTAACGTTGCCTGTTAAGAATATGATTTTTATGACGTGGTATTGTAATTTAGGCGCAAACGGATATAGCAATAACGCTACGTTGAGAGATCTTTATTACACCATTTCTTATCCCGACACGGCGAACTTATATTTATAATCAAATCAACGATTGACCGCCCTTGCGAACTCCGCAGGGGCGGGATTTTTTATAAAAAATCAAAAAACTTTTCAAGAAAAAAAGGATTTTTGAAAGTTTTGTCGAATATATAAATAGTACGGAAACTACGTGCTGAAAAGGACGCAAACCAAAAGGAGGGCAGTATGGACGAAAATAAAACGTATTCTTGCGTTCGCGAACGCATTTACGCAAACGAAGAACGGCTTTCTCCGTTCGCGATGAAATCGAAAAACACGCGCGGCAGACTCGTTCCCGAAAAGCCCTGCGACTTCCGCACCGACTTCCAACGTGATCGCGATCGGATCATATACAGTAATTCCTTCAAGCGTTTAAAAAACAAAACGCAGGTGTTTTTCGCGCCCGAAGGAGATCATTATATCACGCGGCTCACGCACACCTTCGACGTTTCGCAAATCGCCCGTTCTATCGCGCGGTGCTTGGAGCTCAACGAGGATCTTGCCGAGGCGATCGCGCTCGGTCACGATCTGGGGCATACGCCGTTTGGGCACGTGGGCGAACGGGTGCTTGCCAAGCTTTCGAGCCAAGGCTTTGAGCATAACGTACAATCCCTTCGCGTGGTGGACGTGATCGAAAAAGGCGGCAAGGGGCTTAATCTTACTTGGGAAGTAAGAAACGGGATCGTCAATCACAAAAGCTCGGGAAAACCCGCGACGAAAGAAGGGGAAGCCGTTTCGCTTGCCGACAGGATCGCCTATATCAACCACGATATCGAGGACGCGATCCGCGCGGGCGTGTTAAAGGAATCCGATCTCCCCGAACGCGCCGTAAAAATACTCGGCAAACAAACGAAAGAACGGATCAACACGGCGATTACGGATATTTATCGAAATTCCTACGGCGAAAACGCCGTTCGTATGTCGGACGAGGTGATGAGCGCCACGAACGAATTGAGAAGTTTTATGTTCGAAAAGGTGTACGAGCTTGCGAATAAGTCTATTCAGGAACGCGCAGAGCGTATGCTCACGCAACTTTACGAATATTTCACGAAGCATACGGAGAAGTTACCAAAGCCTTATTATCGGCTTTTAGAGCGCGATTCCGTAGAACGGGTAGTATGCGATTATCTTTCGGGAATGACGGACAGGTACGCGATCAGCGTATTTGAAAACGTGTTTATCCCGACGACCTTCTCTTTGGGAGGTGTGGAAAATTGAACGAAAGAAAGGGGTTTGTAGAGCCGAAATTTTTAGAAGAATTACGGCAGAAGAACGAGATCACCGAGGTGATCTCTTCGTACGTTGCGCTCGATAAAAAAGGGAATACCCATTGGGCTTGCTGTCCTTTCCATCACGAGCGTACGCCTTCCTTTGCCGTCAACGAAGCCGACCAGTTTTATCATTGTTTCGGTTGCGGGGTATCCGGCGACGTGATCAAATTCGTGCGGGAGATCGAATCCACCGACTTTATGGGAGCGGTACGCATTTTGGCTGCGCGGGCGAAACTGGAAGTACCCGAGAATAATTTCGACAGCGAAAAAGCGGTGCAAGCGAAAAAAAAGCGGGACTCGCTCGCGGCGATTATGCTCGATTCGGCGCGGTTTTATCGGGCGAATCTTTATAGCGGGGATTCGTTGGCGGACGCGCACCTCGAATATATTTCCAACAGGCAAATGTCGCCGACGACGGTGAAAAAGTTCGGGATCGGCGCGTCGCTCGATTTCTTCGGGCTCGCCGATTATTTGCAAGACAAAGGCTATTCGAGAGCAGATCTTTTGGACAGCGGCGTTCTGACCGAATCCAAATCGGGTAAATTGATCGATTCGCAAGGCGGTCGGCTGATCTTCCCGATCATTAACGCGTTCGACGAAGTGGTGGCGTTCGGCGGTCGGCTTTTGGAAAAACGGGATTTCGCGAAGTACAAAAACACCAAAGAAACGATGCTTTTCAATAAGAGCAAGACCCTTTATAATATCAATTTATTAAAGAAACTCAAACGCACGCAACCTATTAAAGAGGTGATCATCGTCGAAGGGTATATGGATACCATTTCTTTATATCAGGCGGGGTTTGAAAACGTAGTGGCTTCGATGGGGACTTCGCTCACGAAAGATCAGGCGAGGCTCGTAAAACGGTATTCGGAAAATATCCTTATCAGCTACGACGGGGATTTCGCGGGGCAAAAAGCCGATCTTCGGGGGCTGGAAATTTTAAAGGACGAGCATTTGAACGTAAAAGTCGTGCCGATGCCCGAGGGACTTGACCCCGACGACGTGGCAAAACAAGGCGCGGACGCGTATCAAAAATGCTTAGACGCGGCGATGCCGCTGATCGATTATAAAATACACGCGCTTGAAAGAAAGTACGATATCAAAAAATCCGAAGAGAAACGGCAATTTTTGTCGGAAGCGCTTAAAGTCGTCAAGACGGCGGAGAGCGAAACGGTGAAAGAGGAGCTTTTGAAAAAGCTTCGGGATAAAACGGGCATTACCTATCAGTCTTTAGAGCGCGATCTGTCCAGCGTGAAAAAGGAGCAAAAGCAGGAAATGCCGACCCCCAAAACGACGATCGTCGAAGCGGGACAAGGTTCGGATAAAAACGTGAAAGCGGCGCGGTTTATTTTGGCGGCAAAGCTGTTTTCGGCTACTTACGCGCAAAGCTTCGACGTGAAAAGCGTGGAGTTTTCCGTAGACGTGCATCGGGTGATCGCGGAGTATATCATAGAACGCGAGGGCAAGGGCGAGCGGATACGACCGAGCGAATTGTTCGAAATTCTCGACGAGGACTGCGCGGAATTCAACGAGATCCTCGATTTAAACTACGGGGACAAGCTTTCGGGCGAGGTTGCCGAGCGGTTCTTTGCCGACAGCGTGAAAGCGCTGCAAAGAGAGTTTTTGGAAAAGCAGATCGGCGCGCTCAAAGCCAAGATAGAAACGGAAACGGATGAGGAAAAGAAAAAGCAACTCACCGTTCAGCTTTCCGAAAGTATGTTAAAAAAGAAGAAAATACGCTGAAAATAACGCGTTTTGACACAAAAATTGTGTAAAAACGGTTGAAAACCTTGTATTTTAGGTATAAATAATATAAAAATTATAAAAATCGAAAGAAAAACGGTCTTTTAGAGAAAACGGAGGATAAAAAAGTGAATATTACCGAGCAAAAATTAAACGAGATTCTGGCGGGAATTATCGAAAATTACAGCCGTAAAGGCAGTATTTCCACAAACGCGCTCTGCGATATTATGGAAAAATACGACACGAACGCCGGTCAGATCGATTTCGTGTATAAATCGCTTGGCGAAGCGGGGATTCAGATCGTGGACGAGGACGAGCGCGACCGCGAGCTTTTCGAACAGGCGCTTTCCGATATCGGGCTCGACGATCCCGTGAAGATGTATCTTAAAGATATCGGGCGCGTGCCCCTGCTTTCCGCGGACGAGGAAGTCGAGCTCGCAAGGCTGATGCAGGAAGGGGACGAGGAATCCAAAAAGAAGCTTTCCGAAGCCAATTTAAGACTCGTCGTTTCCATCGCAAAACGCTACGTGGGGCGGGGTATGCTTTTTCTCGACCTCATTCAAGAGGGAAACCTCGGCTTGATGAAGGCAGTCGAAAAATTCGATTATTCCAAGGGATACAAGTTCTCGACGTACGCGACGTGGTGGATTCGTCAGTCGATCACCCGCGCGATCGCCGATCAGGCGCGTACCATTCGTATCCCCGTGCATATGGTGGAAACGATCAACAAGCTCACTCGCGTACAGCGTATCTTGTTGCAGGAGCTCGGCAGAGAACCGACTCCGCCCGAGATCGCGGAAAAAATGGGCGTGACGGAAGATCGCGTACACGAAATTTTGAAGATCGCGCAAGACCCCGTTTCTTTGGAAACGCCGATCGGCGAGGAAGAGGACAGCCATTTGGGCGATTTTATCGAGGACGAAAAGACGATGACGCCCAGCGATTCCGTCGCGTTCACGATGCTCAAAGATCAGCTTTTGAAGGTACTCGACACGCTTACGCCCCGTGAAGAAAAGGTTTTGCGGCTTCGTTACGGGATCGACGACGGCAAGCCCAGAACCCTCGAAGAAGTCGGCAAGGAATTCAACGTAACGAGAGAACGTATCCGTCAGATCGAAGCGAAGGCGCTTCGTAAGCTCCGTCACCCGTCGAGAAGCAAACGCTTGAAAGATTTTATCGAGTAAAGGGGGCAAACGGTGGGTTACGGCAAACGAATCGACACCCTTTGTTCCTGTTTGAAAGAAACGGAAGTTTTCGCGGATATCGGTTGCGATCACGGCTATTGCTCGGAGTATATGTTGAAAAACGGGCTTTGCAAGCGGGCTATTTTGTCGGATATCAGCAAAGGAAGCTTACAAAAAGCGGAAACCCTGCTTGCAGAGTTTATCGAGAGCGGAAAAGCTGTCCCCGTGCTCGGCGACGGGTTTTACGGTGTGCCGAAGGATACGGGCGAAGTGCTGATCGCGGGTATGGGCGGCGCGGAGATCGTGCAGATACTCTCGCATAAAACCTACGGGTTTATCCCCGAATATTTCGTTTTTCAGCCGATGCACGATTCGGAAAAGCTCCGCAGGTTTCTCGTTCAAAACGGCGCGAATATTTTAAAGGATTATACTTTCGAGGACGGAAAATTCTACGATCTGATCGTCGGGGAAAACGGTAAACGAGGGGGGCAGGGTCGAGAATATTCGGAAAACGACTACGAATTCGGAAAGGATAATTTAAAGGACCGACCTTCGGCGTTTTTAAAGCGTACGGAAAAGCTTTTGAAAGATACCGAGCGGTATTTGGCGCGCGAAAACCTGCAAGAGAGCAGTAAGGCTACGCTTTTGGAGCGAAAGCGAAAACTGGAAGGAGTTTTGAGCGGTGAAATTAAATGAAATTTATAAAATAGCGGACGAGATCGCCCCTAAACGGCTGAGCGAGGAATATTGCGCGGCGTACGAGGGATATGATAATTCGGGGATCCTCGTCGATACGGGAAAGGAAATAGAGAAAATTCTTTTTTCGCTGGATTTTTCCCTCGAAGCGATCGAACGGGCGAGCGAAGAAGGCGCGAATCTGATCGTCACGCATCATCCCGCGATCTACGGAAAGATCGGAAATATAAGAGCGGATAATTTCGATCCGCTTTCGAAAAAGTTACTTAAAGCGATCGAAAAGGGAATTTCCGTGATCTCGATGCATTTAAACCTCGATATGGCGCAAGGCGGCGTGGACGAGAGCTTGAAAAACGGCGTGATCGCGGCGGCGAAAAACGCGTCGGGCAAAACGAGCGTAAAAGAAGAAACGACGGAAAAAACGATGTGGCAAGTGACGGGCGGCGGCTACGGCAGGGCGTACGACCTTCCCGCGGTGAAGTTGGGAAAACTCGTTGAAGAAATAAAAAAAGAGTTTACAACTACGAGGATATTCACCTACGGCGATAAAGAACAAACGGTTACCCGCGCGGCGAGCTTTTGCGGCGGCGGGGGAGATACGCAAGAGGTGGAATACGCGGTGAAAAACGGCGCGCAAGTGATCGTATCTTCCGACTTTAAGCACCACGCGCTTTTGCTTGCAAAGGAATCGGGACTTGCCGTCGTACAGATGACGCACTACGCGTCGGAAAACTACGGCTTTAAAAAATATTATGAAAAAATCCGTTCGCAGACGGGGATTCCGTGCGTATACCACACGGACGAAGGTCTGCTTTGACGGGAGGAGAAGTATATGGAACAGTTACAGGCTATTTTAAACTATCAGGAAGTGGACAAAAAACTCTACGCGCTCGAACGGGAGCTCGCGGGCTCGGCGGAGCGTAAGGAGTACGTAAAGGCGAAGAAATTTATGGAAGCCGCGCCCGAGAAGTTGGATTCTTTGGAAACCAAGGCTTGCGCTATGAAAGCGGAAGCGGCGAAGCTCGAAGAGGAATACGTAAAAACGCAGGAAACCCTTTCCGATTTCGATAATCTCGACGAGCTTTTGGAAAGCGGCGCGGATATTTCTTTTTATAAAAAGAAAGCGCAGGCAAAGGCGGATAAGCTGAAAAAGCTCAAAGCCGACTTGAACGCGTTGATCGCGAATATCAACGCGGCAAGCGCGGAATATCAGGAACTCAAAAAGCAAGTTATCGCGATGCAGAAGCAGTTTGCGGAAACCAAGAAAAAATACGCCGAGGTCAAAGCTTCCAAAGACGGCGAAAAGACGGCGATCGAAGCGGAGCTTTCTACCATCGCCGCGGGAATCTCTCCCGAACTTATGCAAAAATACGCCGTCAAACGCAAGGAAAGAGTGTTCCCCGTGGTTGGCGAGCTGACGGGCGACCGATGTCCGTTCTGCGGTATGGAACCGCCGCTTGCCGCGCGCAATAAGCTTACGGGCGGCGCGACGATCGAATGTGAACATTGTCACAGAATTATTTTCAGAAAATAATCGCTTAAAAGGTAACTTTTTCGTTGTATCCGCATACGATAAACCGTGCAGAAAACGGTGGCGGAGATCAATTTAAAGGCAATCAAAGAGAACGCGCAAGCGTTCGTGGAGCGTACGGGCGCAAAGCTTTGCGCCGTCGTACAGGCGAACGCGTACGGGCACGGGGCGACGGAGGTCGTATCCGCGCTCACGGGCGTTGCGGAGTGTTTCGCGGTGGCGATCGTCGAAGAGGGGATCGCGATAAAACCCGCCGCGTGCGGGAAGGAAATTCTCGTGTTTACCCCGCCTTCGGACGAAACGGAAGCGGCTGCGATCATTAAAGAGGGATTCACGGCTTGCGCCGTCGATTACTTTTCCGCTCAGCTTCTTGCGAGCGTTGCCGAACGGCTCGGAAAACGAGTCAAAGTACATTTAAAAGTCAATACGGGAATGAACCGCTACGGAATGGGCGAAAACGAGCTGAAAAGAGTTTGTCGGTTTTTATCCAAGCAAAAGTTCGTGCTCGTTGAAGGGGTGTTTTCACACCTGTATCAAACGCGGAAAAGGACGGCGGAAAAACAGCGCGAGTTATTTTTGCGGCTCACGGAGCTTTGCCGAAGCTACTATCCCAACGCAACGCGGCATTTAAGCGCGACTTACGGCGCGCTTTTGGGCGAAGCGTTTGCGTTCGATATGGTGCGGATCGGTATCGGGTTATACGGGTATCTGCCTTGCGAGAAAAAGCTTTTGCCCAAGCCTCCGCGCTTGCAAAAAGCGATGAAGGTCTACGCGCGGGTTCTGTTGAACAGAAGGTACGCCTTTGGCGGCGCGGGGTACGGCGAGGATTTTTCGGGACTTATTAAAAAGGGCGGTTGGCTGAATCTGTTAAGGGTCGGTTACGCGGACGGCTTTTTGCGAAGAAAACGCAACGGAACGGACGGCGCGGAAAAGAACGCGAACAACCTTTGTATGGATATCTGTATCCGCAAAGGTCGCGCGACCAAGGGCGAGTGGATACCCGTGATGACGGACGCGGAAAAAACGGCGAAGAAAACGGGTACGATCTGTTACGAGGTGCTTTGCGCGGCGACGAGCCGAGCGGAACGGCGATACCTTTACGAATAGGCGAACGCTTGATTGCCGCGAAGGACAAGCGGGAAATTAAAAACGAATGTGGATGAAACGTAAATAAAGTACGGGGCTTTGCGGAGGCGAAGCCGAAGGAGAAAAGTATGAGAGCAAAAGAAAGGGCTAAGCTGATCGGGAAAAATATTTTCGAATGTTTTAAACGTTCGTTTTCCTCGTCGTTTATGTATTTTATGGCGGGTACGATCCTGATGATGCTGACGATGACGGGCGATGTGACCACGGGTCTTACCGCGAAGCGTTGGACTTGGACGGTGGTTTGTATCGTCGCGGCGGCGGCGTATAACGCGTTCGTCGCGTACGTTTGCGGCGGCAATCATTACGAAATGCTCGTTTCGGGGAATATGAAACGGGTGTCCGCAATGAATATGGGAAGCGAATTTAAAATTTCTTCGCATAAGATCGAAAAGGAATACCGTATTTGGAAAGGCTTTGGGATCGGCGCGTTTATCGCGCTGTTCGCCGTGATCGGCGGGATCGTGTTCGGCGCGAATCAATCAGAGATCGCGAAGATCGCCGTAGACGGGCAAAATCCCTCGAAAGCCGTGGCGGTGTTCGCGTTGATTTTCTTCTGTCTGTCGGGCTGGTCGGTGCTTCCCTTCTTCTACGCAAACGCGGCGGGCGCGGGAATCAGTTATTATTGGTCCTGCTTGATGGGCTTGCTTCCCCTTGCAATCTACGCGGGAATGTATATTGCGGGCGCGTACGGCAGACGCCGCAAGAGCATTAAAGCGCAGGAGCTTGCCGACAGAGCCGCGGCGGCGCAAGCGGAAAAGCCCAAAAAGATCAACTACGGCGGCTTGCCCGGCACGAAGCCCAAGAAAAGAAAATGAGAATTATCGGCGGAAAATATAAAAGCCGCGTGCTGATCGAATTCGACGGCACGGCGGTTCGCCCGACGGCGGACAGAGTCAAGGAATCGTTGTTTAATATCCTGTTTTTGAAGATCCGCGGCGCGCGAGTGCTCGACCTGTTTTCGGGAAGCGGCGCTTTGGGGCTGGAATGTCTGTCCCGTGAGGCGGCGGAGGTCGTGTTCAACGATGCGTCCAAAAACAGCGTAGAGATCTTAAAACGCAATATGAAGGCGTTGAAGATTGCGCCGAACGTCGAAAATAATAAGGTGTATAATTTCGATTTCAAAACCTGTTTGGGTGCGGTGAACGGAACGTTCGATCTTATTTTTATCGACCCGCCGTATGCGTTCGACTACGGCGAAGAAGCGTTGGAGATCATCGCAAAAAAAGGGCTGTTGTCCGAAAACGGGATCGCCGTTTTCGAGCGGGATCGGAAAATGGAAAAGTCGATCGCGGGGCTTGAAAAGTACGACGAGAGAAAATACGGAAAAACGTGGTTGACGTTTTGGAGAAAAACGCAGCCGTAAAGGAAAGTGTATGGAAAAGACGATAAGAAAATGCGTGTTTGCGGGCACGTTCGACCCGCCTACGTTGGGGCATAAAGCGGCGATCGAGGATTGCCTTGCGCTGTTTGACGAAGTGGTGGTGGCGGTGATGATCAATCCCCAAAAACAACCTTGTTTTTCCGCGGTGCAAAGGCAGGAAATGCTTAGGCTGATGTTTCAAGACGAAAGCCGTTTGAAAATCCTTTCTTTTTCAGGCACGGTCGCGGAGCTTTTGGAAAAGGAAAACACGAAAATCTACGTTCGAGGAATCCGCAATACGGTGGATTTCGAATACGAAAACGCGAACTTTTTCGCGAGCCGTAAATTAGATAAGGACTTGATCGCCGTATATCTTCCCTGTCGGCAGGAGCTGTTGCACGTAAGCTCGGGAATGGTCAGAAACAGTTTGAAATTCCAAACGCCGATCGACGAATACGTGACGGACGAAGTCAAAACCTATATTCATTCATTGAAATAATTTAACATACAAAGGAGTTTTTAGCTATGTTAGAAAAGCAGTATTTTATACCCGAACCCGAGGAGTTTATCGCGGAGTCGCCTTTGACACCCGAACTCAAAAAAATAAAAAAGTCGCGCGACGAGGAGATCTGTCAGGTCATTTCGGGCAAAAGCGATAAGATGCTCGTGATCGTAGGGCCTTGCTCGGCGCACGAATCCGCGCCCACGCTCGAATATATTGCCCGTCTTGGGAAACTCAACGAGCAGGTCAAGGACAAGCTCGTGATCGTGCCGAGAATTTATACGAATAAGCCCAGAACCAAGGGCGTTGGGTATAAGGGAATGTTCCTGCAACCCGACCCTTCGGGCGCGGCGGATATTATCCGCGGCGTGAAGAGTATTCGCGCCCTGCACCTCGCCGCGATCAACGCTTCGGGGCTTACGGCGGCAGACGAGATGTTGTATCCCGAAAATACTGCGTACGTGGAAGATTTATTATCCTATCACGCAGTCGGCGCGCGGAGTGTGGAGGACCAGCTGCATAGGCAGGTGGCGAGTGGCGTAGACGCGCCCGTGGGGCTTAAAAATCCGATGAGCGGGAACACGCTTGCGCTCATCAATTCCATTTTTGCGGCGCAGAGCCCGCAGATCTTTAAGTATCGCAATTATCAGGTTCGCTCGGATGGGAATCCGTACGCGCACGCGATCTTGCGCGGCGGCGTAGACGGCGCGGGACTGGACGTGCCGAACTTCCATTACGAAACGGTAATGCAGCTCGAAAAAATGTATCGCGACAGTAAGCTGGAAAACCCCGCGATCGTGATCGATTGCAACCATTCGAATTCGGGCAAACAGCACCGTCAGCAGGTTCGCGTGGCGGCGGAAGTGATGCAGAATCGAAACTTCGATCCCGCGTTCAAGAAGATCGTCAAAGGGTTTATGATCGAAAGCTTCCTCGTGGAAGGAAATCAAAAAGAGGACGAGGTGTTCGGAAAATCCATCACCGATCCGTGCCTTGGTTGGGAGGACACCGAGCGGTTGCTCCTTTCTATTGCAGAGCAGGTATAAACAACGAATGAAAAAAAGGAGTAAGGTATGAAGATAGCGTATTTAGGACCGGAGGGGAGTTTTTCTCATTTGGCGGCACAGACGTTTTTAGCAGAGGAAACGGCGAAGGAAAAGGACGTGAAATGGAGCGAATGCGTGCCTTTTCGAAACTTTCCCGAAGTGATCGCCGCGGTGGAATCGGGCAGAGTGGACGCGGCTGCCGTGCCCATTGAAAACAGTTTGCAGGGCGGCGTTTCTCAAAACCTCGATCTGTTGCAGAGCGCGGAAGAGCTGTACGCCGTGAAGGAGTTCGTGCTCCAAGTCGATCAACGGCTCGTGTATAAAGAAGGGGTAGAGTTTTCTCAGATCGGTCGGGTGTATTCCCACCGTCAGGCGCTCGATCAATGCTCGGGATTTTTAAGCCGCGAGCTGCCCTTTGCTTCCCTTCGGGAAACGGAATCGACGGGGTTCGGGCTTTCGAAGGCCGTGGAGGACGGATCGGGCAAGAGCGCTGCGATCGTCGGCGCGCATATCAAAAACCTGCATAAAGGGTTCGTGATCAGCGAGGAGTGTATTTCCGACGAGAAAAATAATTTTACGCATTTTCTTCTCGTGAAAAAAGGGAAGGAAAATTTACCGAAAACGGGTACGCGGATATTCTTCTCTGCCGTTTGCCCGCATAAGCCGGGGAGTCTTTTGGAGCTTTTGGCGATCATTGCGGCGCGCAAAGTGAATATGACGAAGATCGAAAGCCGCCCCGTGAAAAACCGTCCCGGGGATTACCGCTTCTTTATCGAAGCCGATTGCGATATTGCGGCGCAAGAAACCCGCGAGCTGTTGCAAGAGGTCAGGGAAAAAACGCTCGAATGTAAGCTTATCGGCGCGTATAAAGCGGGCGAGTAAACGTGAAAAAAGCCGTCGAAATCTAAAAACGGACGGGGCAGGGTCGAGTTGAATATTTTTTACGAACGGTAAAAAACTATGGATTTATTTGATTTTAACAACAACGAAGCTTCGGCAAAACCGCTTGCCGAGCGAATGCGCGCGAACAGACTCGACGAGTTTATCGGGCAGAAACATATCGTGTCCGAACGTTCGCTTTTGCGGCGCGCGATCGCGACGGACAGGCTGGGAAGCTGTATTTTCTGGGGCCCTCCCGGTTGCGGAAAAACCACGCTCGCAAATATCATCGCGCTCGGCACGAACGGCGAGTTTATCAAGCTCAACGCCGTCAACGCAGGGGTCGCGGACGTAAAAAAAGCGGTGGAAACGGCGCGGGAAAATTTAAAGCTTTACGGTAAGCGGACGTATTTAATGCTCGACGAGTGCCACCGCTTCAACAAAACGCAGAGCGATTCGCTTTTGCCCGCGATCGAGCAGGGCACGATCATCTTTATCGGTTCTACGACGGAAAATCCGTACGCTTCGATGACGCCCGCGATCGTGTCGAGGTGTCGCGTATTCGAGTTCCAACGCCTTACGGAAGAGGACATTAAAGGTGCTTTGGAAGCGGCGCTTAAAAACCGTCATAAAGGGCTTGGAAAAATGAATATAGAGGCGGACGAGGACGCGCTTTGCCATATTGCCCGCACGGCGGGCGGGGATCTGAGAACGGCGTATAACGCGCTCGAACTTGCGGCGATCACCACGCCGCCCGACGAATCGGGTAAGGTGCATATCACGCTTGCCGACGCGGAGGAGTCCATTCAACGCAAATCCCTTTCCTATAACGAAGATAGCTACTACGACTTTTTATCCGCGTTCTGTAAATCCCTGCGCGGGAGCGACGCGAACGCCGCGCTGTATTATGCGATGCGACTCATTGAAGGCGGTTGCGACCCGATGTTGGTTGCCCGTCGGCTCGTCGTTCATTCGGCAGAGGACGTGGGAATGGCAGACCCCCGCGCCTTACAGATTGCGACGTCCGCAATGTACGCGCTCGAAAAGATCGGCTATCCCGAAGCCCGTATTCCGCTTTCGGAGGCGATCATATACGTTTGCGAAGCGGAAAAGAGCAATTCGGTGGTGACGGCGATGTACGCCGCGATAGACGACGCGAAAAACGCGCGCGACGACCGCGTTCCGCCTTATCTTAAAGATAATTCTTTCGGCAGTAAAGAGGATAAAGCGCAGTCGAAGAACTATAAATATCCGCATAACTACGGCGGGTACGTGGAACAACAATATTTGCCCGATTCGATCAAAGACAAAGTGTATTACACGCCGAGCGAACGGGGCTACGAAGCCGAAGTGAAAAAGATTCGCGAAAGAAAGGGGAAAAAGATATGAAATGTTTGTATTGTGATTGCACGGAAAGCAAGGTGATCGACTCCCGCTCCGCCGACGACGACAGAACGATACGCCGCCGCAGAGAATGTACGGGTTGCGGCAGACGGTTCACGACCTACGAAACTATCGAAGTGATCCCCGTTCTCGTGGTGAAAAACAACGGAATGAGGCAGGCCTTTAATGCGGAAAAAATTCGTAACGGGATCATAAAATCCTGCGAAAAACGGCCCGTGCCGATGGCGGTCATCGACGATATCGTGGCGGATATTTCCAAACAAGTCTATAACAGTATGGAAAGCGAGATCACGACCAAAACGATCGGCGAAATGGTGATGGAACGCCTGAAAAAAGCCGACGAAGTCGCGTACGTTCGCTACGCGTCGGTCTACCGTTCTTTTAAAGACCTTTCCTCGTTTATGTCCGAACTCAAACAGATGATGAAGGAAGAAAAACGCGCGGAGAAAAAGGAGAAATAATGATCGGCAAAAAAACGCGCGCGGTAAACGTCGGCGGGGTGACTCTCGGCGGCGGTACGCCCGTGAAAATTCAATCGATGACGACGACGAAAACTTCGGATATCGAAAGGACCGTCGCGCAGGTTGCCGCGCTCGAAAACGCGGGCTGCGAGATCGTCCGCGTGGCGATCTTGGACGAAGCGGACGCCCTCGCTGTCAAAACGGTGAAGGAAAAAATCCGTATTCCTCTCGTCGCGGATATTCATTTCTCGCCCAAACTTGCCGTTGCGGCGATCGAAAACGGCGCGGATAAGGTGCGTATCAATCCCGGCAATATCGGCGGGGAAAAAGAGATCAAGCTCGTCGCGGACTGCATAAAACGCCATTCTATCCCCGTACGGGTGGGTTCGAATACGGGCAGTATAGAACCGCGATTTTTAAAAACCTACGGCAGGAGCGAACGCGCGCTCGTCGAAAGCGCGCTCTATAACGTAGGGATCCTTGAAAAATACGGCGTACACGATATCGTGATCTCCGTTAAGGCTTCGAGCGTGCCTTTAACGACGAAAGCCTATCGGCTTTTAAGCGAAAAAACCGACTATCCCTTGCACCTCGGCGTGACGGAAGCGGGCACGACGGAAATGGGGATCGTGAAAAGCGCGGTCGGGATCGGTAGCTTGCTTTTAGACGGGATCGGCGATACCGTTCGCGTTTCTCTCACCGACGACCCCGTGCAGGAGATCTACGCGGCGAAAAATATCCTCCGCGCGGCGGGCTTGGACGAGAACTACGCGGAAGTGGTTTCTTGCCCGACCTGCGGCAGATGCACTTGGGAGAGTATGTCGCTTGCGCAGAAGGTCACGGACTTCGTTCGCGGGGTAAAAAAGCGCGTGAAGATCGCGGTGATGGGTTGCGTGGTCAATGGACCGGGAGAAGCGCGGGACGCGGATTTGGGAATCGCGGGCGGCAACGGGTCTTGCCTGATCTTTAAAAAGGGCGAGCCGTATAAAAAAGTTTCGGAAGAGCAAGCCGAAAGGGAATTTTTCAAAGAAATAAAGGCGTTACTGAACGAAAATGGCAATTGACAGAACGGAAGAATACTTAAAAAAAGTCCGCGAAACGGAAGGAATGAAAAACGCGATCCTCTCGTCAATCGCGGTCGATAAGAATCGCGCCGTCGCGGAGTTTACGCTCATCACCGACAGGGCGTATGCGCCGACCGAATCCGAACGGCTTCGGTCGCTTTCCGCGCGCTTTTTGCCCGAAGGCTTTTCGGCGGAAGTGAATATCGTCAAGCGCGTTCCCGATCGTGAGATACTCCAAAAAACCGTCTATAAATACCTCACGGCTTCCTTTCCCGCCGCCGCGGCGTTTATGCAGGAAAAAGATATCGAGATCGAGCTTTTATCCAGCGGCGCGCATTTTTATTTCAATATCGCTTCGGGCGAACAGACTCTGTTTTCGTCGGGAAAAATACTCGACTCGGTCAGCGCGTATTTGAAAACGCTGTTTTGCGGTACGTTCTACGGCGACGTAAAACTCGTCGAAAAGGTGATCGACGAGGGACTTTTAGACGAGCTTCCCGAAACGGAAGAGGAATACGTACCCGAAATCCGCGCCTTTCCGATCAATGAATTTTCCAAGCTCGACGGCGTGGACGAGCTCCCGAAACACGCCGTATATATCGCGGACGCGCCGATGGCGGAAGGGCAGTTTTCCGTGTGCGGCACGCTCGTGTTTTTCGAGGAACGGAAATATATCAAGCATAACGAAAAGACCAACGAGGACGTGGAAAAATCCCGTTTCTCGCTGACCGTTTCCGACGGTACGGGCAATTTGCGCACGACCTATTTTCCAAAAAAAGCGACCGTGGACAAGGTGCGCGAGCTCAAAGCGGGGGATTTCGTCGTGTTGACGGGGGAAAACGAGGAATATAACGGAGCGGTTTCCTTTAAAGCGTCTAAGCTGAATTTCGGCAGACCGCCCGAAAATTTTGAACCCGTGAAGCGCAAAAGCAAGCCCGTGCCCAAGTTCTATCACGCCGTATTTCCCGAGGAATACGTAGACTATACGCAAGCGGGCTTTTTCGATAACTTAGGAAAGCCCGACGACTTGAAGCAAAACGTTTTCGTCGTGTTCGATCTCGAAACGACGGGACTCGTACATCAGCCCTCGATGGGGAAAATGGATAAAATTATCGAGATCGGCGCGGTGAAGATCGTAAACGGCGAAATGAAAGAAAAATTTTCTTCGTTCGTCGCGTGCAAGGATAAGCTTTCGCCCGAAATTATCAAGCTTACGGGGATCGTGGATTCCGACCTTGTCGGCGCGCCGCCCATCGAAGAGGTGATCGCGGACTTTTATAAATTTGCCGACGGCGCATACCTCGTTGGGCATAACGTGCAGTTCGACCTCGATTTCGTAAAATACTACGGCAACGAAAACGGTTACACCTTCGATCATAAGCCGTTCGATACGCTCACCCTTTCGCAAGAGCGTTTCCGCGCGGGGGAAGTGCCGAATTATAAGCTCAACTCGGTTGCGGATTACTACGGTTTTACCTTCAACCATCACCGCGCGTTCGACGACGCGTGCGTAACGGCGAAAATCTTTATCGAATTGATCAAAGCGCGCGGCAAATTGCCTTTATAAACGAGGGATTGCCGCGGTCGCAAAAGCTCCCTCGCAATGACGGTGGGGTATCGTGTCATTGCGAACCCGAAGGGTGAAGCAATCCCAAGGACGACCCGTCATTCTGAGCGAAGCGTAAGCGGAGTCGAAGAATCCCAAGGACTTTTCGGATTAAGTAATAACGAGTAAAACAAAAAAACAACGAATCGTTTCGGCGGTTCGTTGTTTTTTAATATTTTTTTAATTCCTCTAATTGTTTTTGTATTCTGTCGATCGCTTGCACTTTCTTTTCGTTCGTGTAATAATCGTATTTAACTCTCCCAACGAGATAGTCGATCGATACCCCGAAAAAATCGGCGAGCTTGATCAGCGCGTATGCGTCGGGTGAGGTCTTTCCCGTTTCGTAGTTGGAGATCGTCCGTTGATCTATCCCCGTCTTTTCCGCGAGATCGCTTTGCCTCAAATCCCGATCTTCCCGCAGATCCCGTATCCTGTTTTGCATCGTTCATTCCTCTGTTACTATAATTTTTCTTATTATACCATATTTTTGGTAAAATAGCTTGACAAACCAAAAATTATCATATATAATAAGTCTATACTAAAATATTAGTAAATAAAAGCAAAAAAGTGAAAATTTTGGAGGTTTTGAATGAAAAAGAAGTTCGGCTTTGCAGGTTTTGTTTTGGCGGGCGTTTTGTCTTTCTCGTTCGCGCTCGGCGCGTGCGGTGGTGGGGAAAGCGGCGAAAAAGAACCCGAAACGTATACGATCCAGTATACGGACGATACGGGCGTACATACCTTGACGGTAGAGGAGGGCGCGGTGTATTCGCTTGAAAAAATTCCCTCGCGCTACGGGTACGAGTTCAAAGGTCTTTATAATTTGGAAAAGGGCGGCGTGCGGTACGTGAACGAAAGCGGGGTTTCCGTAACGGCGTTCCAAGACGGGATCAATCTCACGCTGTATCCGCAGTTCGAAGCAAAAGAATATACGCTCGTTCTCGATTATCAAGGCGCGGAAATAACGGGAAACCGTTCGTATACGGTTTCTTACGGGGAAACGCTTCCGAGCTTACCGACGGATTTGAGCGTAGAAGCCAAAGAGTTTGCGGGGTGGTATACCCAGCCTGAACGAAAAGGGGAACAAATCGCGGATAAACACGGCGTGTTGCCTTTGAAAAATAAACTTAACGAAAAGAATTTCGATCTTAGCGATGCAGACGGAAATATCTGCCTTTACGCGGGTTTTCAAGGCGCGATCTACGACGTAACGTTGCATTTTTCGGACGGGCAAACGGAAGAGCTCGCGGTGGAGCACGGCACGAAAATTTCCGAGCTTATGTATGAAACGCGGGTGGACGGAAAGGGCGTAGTGGCTTGGTCTACGCAAGAAAACGACGAAGATAAATCGCATTTGGTTTCGGGGAAAATCAAAACCGATTTGGAGCTGTATGCGGCAGAATACGCGCCCGTACTTAATTTTAACACGAACGGCGGGGAAGAAATTCCGTCCGTAGTGGCAAGAGCGGGCGAAACGGTTGCGTTGCCTACGCCTGAAAAAGAAAATTATCAGTTCGTGGAATGGCAGGATAAAAGCGGGAACGCGTATACTTCAACCGTAATGCCGTCCGATAGCGTGGAATTGAAAGCGATTTGGCAAGCTATGCTCGTATTCGAGGAAAACGGCGGCACGGAAGTGAACGATATTTCCAAGCCCAAAGGGCAAAGCGTGAGCTTGCCCGAGCCTACGCGTAACGGGTATATTTTCGCGGGTTGGTACGTAGGCGAAACGGGATACTCGTCAACGGCAATGCCGAGCGAAAGCGTGGTGTTACAAGCGGGTTGGTATCAAGTCCGTACGGAAACGGTGATTGTGGTCAAAGCGGATGAAACAGTGGTGTTTGGCTATGAAGGTTCACTTACAACAAAAAACGCTTTAACGATTGATTGCACAAGCTTTTTACCTAATAATTTTAATGGAGAAATTCATATAGATATGCATTTTAAATTAAGTTTTAAGTATGCAAGCTTGACAGAATCTCATATATTACAATTAAAGTTTTATAGTCAGCCTATTATTAGTGCTTCAAATTTGTTAATAGAAAAGGACTGTGATATTAAATCAACGGAATTTGTAGAATATACACATAACCAAACTTTAACGATGGAAGGGAACGTAATTTATGGAGCGGTTCGTTGGCCGTATGGCGATCATTCGGGTTTAAGTGATTTCTACGTGAATATTTCTTTCCCTGATACGACGAACGTGATTTTTGATTGAAAGGTTGAAGGGATTGCCGCGCTACACTTCGTTTCGCTCGCAATGACATATACGCCGTCATTGCGAGAACTGAAAGGACGAAGCAATCCCAAAGACTTTACGGATTAAATAATTAGGGATTGCCGCGCTACACTTCGTTTCGCTCGCAATGACATATACGCTGTCATTGCGAGGACTGAAAGGACGAAGCAATCCCAAAGACTTTACGA
>JAFURH010000046.1 GCA_017471945.1 Clostridia bacterium
ATTATTCTCTCAAAAGGATTATACTTCTTTGGTAGAAGTGTATCTTTTTCGCGTTACAAAAACTCTTTTTGAGAGGATCATAGTAAGTTTGTGTCGCAGCAAAGCGAGAGAGGCATTTTTACGGGTGTCGTTCGTTTTGCGAGCGACACTTTTTTATTTCAAAGGAGAAAAGATTATGCAACAGACCAAAGAACAACTGATCGCGGATTTATACGCTTTGCGTAGCGGATTGTCGTATATTTCCGAACAAACCGACGCGTTGAAGAAAAACGAAGAAGAAACGGAAACGAGCCTGCAAAGAATTGCCGAGCAAAAGAAGCAAGCGGAAAATAATTACGCTACCTGCTTAGATAGCTTTAAAAATCAGGAGTATCATAGGGCGGAAAATAAAAAGCATTGGGAAGAAGAGAAGCGCAGAATAGAAGAGCTTAGAAGCGTTAATCAACGGGAATACGATTTGCTTAATTCTATTTCCGAAACGGAGTTGGAAAGAAAGGCAAGCGAGGAAGCAAGAGCAAGAAAAAAGTCCTACGTGAAAGGATTTGAAATGCCTGTTCCGCCGTTATGGCTACTCATAGTTTTGGGCGCTTTTTCCGCACTAATGATGTGCAGCGGATTGGGGATTTGTACAATGAATTTTTTGATTGGCTTTTTCGTCGCTTTCGGTATTCCCATAACCTTTGGTGTGATTTACTTAATCGTAGCCTTAATCAAATTTGTGGGGCGTTTAAGTATTGCGTCAAGCGTTGCAAAAAGAGCTAAGAAAGAGTATATTAAAAAGCATAATCAACGAAAAGAAACATTACGGCAATATTTAGACAATAATTATTCCGTAGAATATAAAGAAGCGATACAAGAATTGCAACGCGCCACGAATGCTTGGGAGCAGTTTATGCAAAGCAAAGAAGAATCGAGAAGAAAGCATTTTTCTGAATATGAAACGAAAATGCAAGAGTACGGTTTAGCGGAAACAAATCAGAAAACGGAGAGTACGAACACAAAAAATCTTTTAACGGGCAAAGCGCAGGAAATGAAGCTCGCTTTAAACAACACCTACGATTCGTGGCTTTCCGAAAGCGATTGGCAGAACACCGACTTACTTATTTATTACTTGGAAACGAGGCGTGCGGACGACTTGAAGGAAGCGTTATTGCTCGTGGATAAACAGCGACAGACCGACCAAATCGTGCGGGCGGTGCGCGAAGCGGGTATCGCGGTGCAAACCTCTATCGAAACTTCTATGGCAAGGCTTGGCGACGGGCTTGCAAGGAGCTTTTCGGTGTTGAGCTCGCAGTTGGAAAGGGTTAGTTCTCGTTTATCGAGAATGGCGACGGCGCAAGAGGAGAGTTTGGCGGCGAGCGAGCGGAATATGCAAAGATTAGGCGCTCAAATAAGCGAAAATCTTTCGGCGCAGGTTTCGGCGATGGAATTGAATAATTCGTTGCTCAAAAAATCGAACTCGACGAGCGAGGAGCTTTTGAACGATTTGCGGTACAATCAGCGGTTCTGGGTAAAATAAGTAAAAAAAGAAAGCCTGCGGGCTTTCTTTTTTGCGCTTTTTGGGTGGGATTGCTGCGCATCGGGTGGTGTGCCGCGTCATTGCGAACGAAGTGAAGCAATCCCAAGGACTTTACGGACTTCGTAATTAGAGATTGCCACGCTTCGCCTGTCGGCTACGCTCGCAATGACTGTTTGTGTGCGTCATTGCGAACGGAGTGAAGCAATCCCAAGGATTTTACGGACTTCGTAATTAGAGATTGCCACGCTTCGCCTGTCGGCTACGCTCGCACTGACTGGTTGTGTGCGTCATTGCGAGCGAAGTGAAGCAATCCCAAGGACTTTACGGACTGCGTAATTACGGATTGCCGCGGCGCTGTTGATCTTTCACAATGACGAGGGGGATTCCGTCAAAAAACTCCCGAAAAAAGTTTAAAAAACTTGCGTTCAAACAGTTGACAAGGCAAACAAAAAATGGTAAAATATTTCTTGTTGTAGTGTCGGTATGGGCTTACTATGCCCTTTTCGACTATTTTCGTAGGGTTAAAACCCGCGAAAAAAGGACAACCTATTTATTTGCATTCTTTAAATTGCGTAAGGGCAATTTCGAGAATATATTCCAAATCTTTACAAGGAGGTCAAAAATATGCCTACTATCAACCAGCTCATTAAGAAGGGTAGAGAACGTATCACCTACAAGTCCAAGAGCCCTATTTTGGATAACTGCCCTCAAAAGCGCGGCGTATGTTTGTCCGTCACCACGACTTCTCCCAAGAAGCCTAACTCCGCTATGCGTAAGATCGCCCGTGTGCGCCTTACCAACAAGCAGGAAGGTACGGTCTACATTCCCGGCGAAGGTCACAACCTTCAAGAGCACAGCTCCGTTTTGATCAGAGGCGGACGTGTCAAGGACTTGCCCGGTGTACGTTATCACATCATTCGCGGCGCGCTTGATACCGCCGGCGTTGCAAAGCGTAAGCAGGCTCGTTCCAAGTACGGCGCTAAACGCCCTAAGTAATAGGGGTTTGTGCCAAAGCGCGAAAAGTATTCACTTCTTCGCAAAATTGCGCTTTTCTCGCGCAAAGTCGGTTGCGTTTTAAGACTGAAACCAAAACGCAAAAGACCTACTTGTTAATCGGAATATAGCTCGAAAGCCCCGAATAAAAGTAGGCAGTATGCGGATAAAACCGCAGAAGATTCGCGAAAAAAAATGCGAAAGCAGATTCGCGATAGCTGTACTGAAGGGTTAAACCCTTACGAAATTATTTAAAGGAGGATAAAAAAATGCCCAGAAGAGGTAATGTCCCTAAAAGAGACGTGCTGCCCGATCCTATGTATAACAGCAAGGTAGTGTCCAAGCTTATCAATCAGATTATGCTCGACGGCAAAAAGGGTACTGCACAGACGATCGTTTACGATGCATTCAAGATTATGGGGGAGAAGTTGAATATGGATCCCCTCGACATCTTCAAGCAGGCTATGGAAAACGTTATGCCCGTTGTTGAAGTCAAAGCTCGCCGTGTAGGTGGTGCGAACTATCAAGTTCCCATCGAAATCAGACCGGAAAGACGCCAGACTCTCGCGATCCGTTGGATCGTTATCAACACGAGAAAGCGTAGCGAAAGAGAAATGTCTAAAAAGCTTGCGGCGGAACTTATGGACGCGTACAACAACGCGGGTGGTTCTGTAAAGAAGAAAGAAGACACGCACAGAATGGCAGAAGCGAACAAAGCGTTTGCTCACTTCCGTTTCTAATCGAGGTAAATTATGGCTAGAGAATACGATTTACTCCATACCAGAAATTTTGGTATTATGGCGCACATTGACGCCGGTAAGACCACGACGACCGAACGTATCCTGTTCTATACGGGTAAGACGCACAAGATCGGTGAAACCCACGAAGGTTCTGCAACGATGGACTGGATGGTCCAAGAGCAAGAACGCGGTATCACGATCACTTCCGCGGCTACGACCTGTATTTGGAAAGGACACCGTTTCAACATTATCGATACGCCGGGTCACGTTGACTTCACCGTAGAAGTTGAACGTTCCTTGCGCGTTCTCGACGGCGCGGTCGCAACCTTCTGCGCGAAGGGCGGCGTTGAACCCCAGTCCGAAACCGTATGGCGTCAGGCGGATCAATATAAAGTTCCCCGTATCGCGTACGTGAACAAAATGGACATCAACGGCGCGGACTATTTCCGCGTGGAAAATATGATCCGCGAAAGACTCGGTGCGAACCCCGTTCCCATCGAACTTCCCATCGGTAAGGAAGAAACCTTCAAAGGGATTATCGACTTGATCCGTATGGAAGCGGAGGTCTACTACGACGACCTCGGAAAGGATTTCCGTAAAGAACCTATCCCTGCGGATATGATGGATATTGCGGAAGAATACAGAGCGAAGCTCGTGGAAGAAGCGGCTTCGGGCAGCGACGAGCTTATGGAAAAATACTTCGAGGACGGCGATCTGTCCGCGGAAGATATTATCAAAGGACTTCGTATCCGTTGCTTGAATATGGAAGCGATTCCTATGCTCTGCGGTTCGTCCTATAAGAACAAAGGCGTTCAGTTCCTTCTCGACGCGGTTATCAACTTCCTTCCCAGCCCCTTGGACGTCGCGCACGTTAAGGGCACGAATCCCGACACGGGCGAAGAGGAAGAAAGAAAGACTTCCGACGAGGAATATTTCTCCGGTCTTGCGTTCAAGATCGCGACCGACCCGTTCGTTGGCTCGCTCGCGTATTTCAGAGCGTATTCGGGCGTACTTGCCGCAGGCTCGTACGTGTATAACTCCACGAAGGAGAAGAAGGAAAGAGTCGGTCGTTTGGTGCAGATGCACTCCAACGAAAGAAAGGATATTTCCGAGATCTGCTCGGGCGATATCTGCGCGATCGTCGGTTTGAAGTATACCACGACGGGCGACACGCTCTGCGACGAAAAGCACCCGATCATTCTTGAAAAGATGGTGTTCCCCGAACCCGTTATTCAGCTTTCCCTTGAACCCAAGACGAAAGCAGGTCAGGAAAAAATGACGATGGCGCTTATCAAGCTCGCCGAAGAAGACCCCACTTTCAAGACCTACACCGATCAAGAAACGGGTCAGACGATTATCGCGGGTATGGGCGAACTTCACCTCGATATTATCGTTGACAGACTTTTGCGCGAATTCAAAGTCGAAGCAAACGTCGGCGCGCCTCAGGTTGCATACAGAGAAACCATCCGCAAAGCGGTGGAATGCGAAGGTATGTACAAGCGTCAGTCGGGCGGTAAAGGTCAATACGGACATTGTAAGCTCCGTTTGTCGCCCCAAGAACCCGGCGCAGGCTACGCGTTCGAAGATACGACGGTCGGCGGCTCGATTCCGAAGGAATATATCCCCGCGATCGACAAGGGTATCCAAGAAGCTGCAAAGAACGGTTTCCTTGCAGGCTACGAGATCGTAGACTTTAAGATCGAAGTATACGACGGTTCGTATCACGAAGTTGACTCGTCCGAAATGGCCTTCAAGATCGCAGGTTCGATGGGCTTTAAAAACGGTGTGGAAAAAGCCAACCCCGTTCTGTTAGAGCCGATTATGAAAGTGCAGATCATCACCCCCGAAGACTACTTCGGCGACCTTATGGGTAACGTATCCGGTCGTCGCGGTACGATTCTCGGCACGGACGATCGCAACGGCGCGAAGATTATCGACGCAGAGATCCCTCTGTCCGAAATGTTCGGTTACGCAACGGAGCTCCGTTCGAGAACGCAGGGTCGCGGTCAGTTCACGATGCAGTTCGACCATTACAGCGAAGTGCCTTCGAGCATTTCCAAAGAAATCGTTGAAAAACGCGGTAAGAAAGACTAAGTTTTTCATAAAATCAGCTGAAATCGTTCTATCCCGCCAACCAAGGCGGGAAAAGAACGGGAAATTTAAAAAAAATTTGAAGAAAATGCCTTCAAACGTTTGATTATTTCCGAAATTTAAGATATAATAGATATGTCCTTATACGGACAGGCGGTAACGCCAAAATCATTTGTAAAATGATAGGTAGCTGCGTCCGAGCCAACGGATAGGTTATCATTTAAAAAATAAAAAATAAAAAGATAAATCGGAGGATTTAATTATGGCAAAAGCTAAATTTGACAGAAGCAAACCCCACGTTAACATTGGTACTATCGGCCACGTTGACCACGGTAAGACGACTTTGACCGCAGCTATCACGATGGTTATGGCTGCTCGCGGCGGCGCACAGAAGATGAAGTACGACGAAATCGACAAAGCGCCCGAAGAAAGAGCACGTGGTATCACAATCAACACCGCGCACGTTGAATATCAGACGGATTCCCGTCACTATGCGCACGTTGACTGCCCGGGCCACGCCGACTACGTTAAGAATATGATCACCGGTGCTGCTCAGATGGACGGCGCGATCCTCGTTTGCGCGGCGACCGACGGTCCTATGCCCCAGACCCGCGAACACATCCTGCTCGCTCGTCAGGTAGGCGTTCCCTACATCGTTGTATTTATGAACAAGACCGACCTTGTAGACGATCCCGAACTTCTCGACCTCGTTGATATGGATATCAGAGACTTGCTCTCTTCCTACGACTTCCCCGGCGACGATACCCCGATCATTCGCGGTTCCGCTTTGAAGGCGCTCGAAGTTGCAAGCTCGGATAAGCCCGCTGCTGAGATCATCGCTGATCCCGCTGTTGCTCCTATCCTTGAACTTATGGATGCTGTTGACAGCTATATCCCTACGCCCGCTCGTGAAGATTCCAAACCCTTCCTTCTTCCCGTAGAAGACGTGTTCACGATCTCCGGTCGTGGTACGGTTGCTACCGGCCGTGTTGAAAGAGGTGTTGCTCGCGTTGGCGAACCCGCAGAAATCGTTGGTTTGATCGACAAGCCCGTTGGTACGGTTCTTACCGGTCTTGAAATGTTCCACAAGATGCTTGACGAAGCTCAGGCAGGCGACAATGTTGGTGCGCTTCTTCGTGGTATTAACAGAACGGATATCCAGAAGGGTCAAGTTATCGCGAAGCCCGGTTCGGTTGCTACCGGTACGGAATTCGAAGCTCAGGTATACGTTTTGACGAAGGAAGAAGGTGGTCGTCACACGGCGTTCTTCAACCATTACAGACCTCAGTTCTTCGTAAGAACGACGGACGTTACGGGTGCTATCGAGCTTCCCGAAGGCGTTGAAATGGTTATGCCCGGCGACAACATCAATATGAAAGTCGTTCTTATCAAGCCCGTTGCGCTTGAAGAAGGTCTCCGCTTCGCTATCCGTGAAGGCGGCAGAACGGTAGGTTCCGGCGTTATCTCTAAAATTCTTAAATAATTTTAGCTGAACGGACGAAACAACTAATCTAAATAAGAAAACAGCTTATCCGTTTGGATAAGCTGTTTTTGATATTAACCAGTAATAAGATAAGAAGGCAAAGGAGGTAAAAACGCGTGAAAATTCCATCGAAATATAAAGATTGGGCAGTTATAGCGATAATCCTTATATCGTGCGTTTTAACCGCCGTTTTCGACTTTGTAGAGCTTTCCGTATCCGATTCCGAGATTTATAATAAACTCGTCGGCAATATCCTTCCTTTGCTCTTTGGTACGCTTGCCGTAACGCTTTTAGTATGGCGCAGCGGGGCGAATCTCTTTCAAAAGCCGCAAAAGCTACTGTATATTATCCCTTGCCTGATCATAGCCGTCGATAACTTCCCGTTTGCGGCGTATTTTGCGGGTAAAATGCAGCTTTTGCACACGGACGCGGGGCATTTTCTTTTGTTTGGTTTATATTGCCTTTTCGTCGGCGTATTTGAAGAACTTATCTTCCGCGGTATCGTCTTTCAGCTTCTTTGCGAACGGTTTTCTAAGGATAAAAGGGGACTTTTGAAAACGTATTTCCTTTCTTCCGTTTTATTCGGTTGTATGCATCTCTTAAACCTGTTTGCCGGCGCAGGAATAGGGCAGACATTGTTGCAGGTAGGGTATTCCACTCTGACGGGCGGACTCTTTGCTTTCGCTCTTCTTAAAACGAAAAATATCTTGATTCCCGCCGCTACGCACGCGCTTTATAATTTCTGCGGTTTATTATTTACCGCGGAACTTGGTCTTGGTAGCGGTTCGGTAATCGATCTGCCTACTGCGCTCGTAATGCTTATCGTAAGCCTTATAATCAGCGTATTCGTGCTATATAAAACGTTTACCTACCCGGAAGAGGAAAGAGAAGTCTTGTATTCTCGTTTAGGGATAGAAAGTCCCATAGAAAACAAATAAACCTTCGGATTATGTCACACATAGGTATTATGCGTGGCATAAACCCTTGGTTTTAGCGGCTATTATGCCAAACATAGGTATTTTGTCTGACATACTACGCGATTATTTTTCGTTTTAAAAGTTCTTTGGTTGACAAAAAAGGAAAATTGTACTACAATATTCGTAAAGAGTAGGGGAAAACGGTGAAAACTCTGTTAAAGGAGATTGCGCTATGAATTTCATATTAACGCTCACGTCGGTGGGCGTGCTCCTATTATACGCCATACCGGGATTTATCCTATCTAAATGCAAAGCGGTGAAAACGGATTCTCTCGCGGCGCTTTCGAAAATACTTTTATACGCGTGTCAACCTTGTCTGTGTTTATATACGTTTAACGACGTCGATTTTTCTTGGGGCTTATTCAAGCAAATGGGAATTTTCCTGTTGGTCGCGACTGTGATACAAATCGTGATGCTCCTTGGCGTGTTTTTCATTTTTTTAAAGAAGCAAGAAAACGTGCGCTATCGCATTTATACGGTGGCAAGTTGTTTTTCCAACTGTATGTTTTTCGGCGTGCCGATTTTAAAGGCGCTTCTTCCCGATCAACCCAAAGCGCTCGTGTTTGCCAATATGTATTTCCTTTCAATGAGCGTATTGGGTTGGACGGTTGCGTGCGCGATTATGACGCACGATAAAAAATACATATCAGCGAAAAAGATTTTTTTAAATCCTTCTATTTTGACGATGGCGGTAGTGATCCCGATGTTTATCTTCGGCATAAAACTTCCGACGCAGCTTTACGATCCCGTGAAATTGATGGGGCAGATGACGACCCCGCTTTGTATGCTGATTATGGGCATCAGACTTGGGAGTATGTCGTTTAAGAAGATTTTCGGCGGAGGAATGCAATACGTGATCGTTGCGGTCAATCAACTCGTATATCCGCTTCTTGCGTTAGGAATCTCGTTGCTGATTCCTTTTTGGGAAGAATATATCGTACAGACGATGTTTATTATCGCGTGTTGCCCTGTGGCAAGCGTAGTATTGAACTTTGCCGAGATGGTAGGAGAGGGACAGGAAGAAGCGGCGAATATGCTTCTTTTGGGTACGATCCTTGCCGTGGGCACGATGCCTCTTATGTTGTTGATCATTTGACGATTGCATTAAAATTACGGAGAAAAAGCCAATGAAATGCATTTTTATCTATAATCCCGTCAGCGGAAAAGGGAAAATAGCAAAAAAACTCGATTATATCGTAAACGGCTTAAAAGAAAAGTACGACGAAGTGGACGTCTACGCCACCAAATGCGCTGGGGATATGTCGCGCGTTTCACGCGAAGCCGTAGGCGTTTACGACGCGATCGTTTTCGCGGGCGGCGACGGCTCGTTCAACGAAGTCGTGCAAGGCATCGCGGGGCTGGACGGTCTGCCCGAGCTCGGCTATATCCCGAGCGGGACGGTCAACGATATCGCGCATACGCTTAAAATTCCCAAGAATATCAAAAAAGCCCTTAAAATCATCAAAACAGGCAGAAACGAGCTTTTAGACTGTATGAAAGTCAACGACGGTTACGCGATGTACGTCGTCGCGGCAGGGGCGTTCACGAGTGCGACTTATACGACGCCTCAGGCGCAAAAAAATCACGTCGGGAGAATCGCTTATTGGTTCGAGGGGGCGAAACGTAACCTGCATTTTCAGATCTTCGACGTCGATTGCGAGAACGGCGAGGTTGTCGAGCATACCCAAAGCGTTCTGATCACCGTAATGAACAGCCGCTACGTTGCCGGGTTTCGCTTGAATAAATTCGCGTGTTTGCAGGACGGAAAGATCGAGATCGCCATCGTGCGGCAAAAGAAAAACCCGAGCTTTTTCCAAAAGCTCGGCGCGCTGTTTGCGGTTGCGGGGCTGTTCTTGTTCGGCTTAAAGCGAAAAAAGGGTAAAAACGTCGTCAGGCTGGAAGGCTCTTGTTTCGATATCGACGTAGGCGACGACGTGATCTGGAACTTCGACGGAGAGAAGGGCTCGCAAGGGAAAGTGCATATCGAAGTCGTACCCAAAAAGATCAATATGATCGTACCGAAAAACATAAAAAAACTTTAATAGCATAAATAAAATTCACCCGCCCGAAGCTAATAGGTTTCGGGCGGGTTTTTTTCTTTCTAAATTTTACTTTCGTGATAATTTTTGTTTTCGGCGAAAAATTCCAAGTTATCGTTATGTATTTCCGTCCGCTTGTATTCGGTAGGCGTAAAGCCCGTCAACTTCTTGAAATTCAAAATAAACGCCTGAATGGAGTTATATCCGATATCCTTAGAGATCTTTTTGATTGGGAAATTAGTGGTCGCGATCAGCGATTTTGCCTTACTCACCCGCGTTTCGTTGATAAAAGAGCTGATAGAGGTGTTCAGATTACTGCGGAACATTTTTTGTAAATACACTTCTGAAATCCCCAGATACGCCGCGACTGCTTTTGCGTTGAGATCACGCGTATAATTAGATTCGATAAAAGAGATGGCTTTTTTCATATAAATGTTCTGACCCGATATGAAACGGGATTCTTTCGTGCATTTCAAAATTTCGATCAATAGCCGTTTTAATTCCAATTCGTAAATATCTTCAAGGAAAATATCGCCTGAATTGATTTCCGTATATTTCTTGAATTGATTGAGCAGATACGCCACGTTCTGATTGTCGCGGAAAATCAAAATGTCCTGAAAATCCTTCAAAAGATTGGAAGCGAGCGGCAGGTTCGCGATATAGGAGGATTTTTTCAGATGCTCCATAATATTCCCTTCTTCCACGACGAATTCAAGCCCCAACGACATCAACGACGAGGGGATATTCACGCGGTGTTGGCAGTTTGGTTTGATAATAAAAAACTGTTGCGGGAAGATATACGTCGTTTCCGTTTTTTTCGTTTCCTCGGAATAAAATTCGAGCGTAAGCTCCCCGCTGATAACGTAGGAAATCTCGATGCTCGAATGTTTATGCATTTTCATAAACCGTTTGTTGTCGGACTCTTTATAATTATTCGATTTAAAAATGACCAGTCGAATGGGATTTGTCATCGTTTTTACCTCCCGTCTTTTTTTAGCATAACACAAAAATCGTTTCTTGTCAATAGAAATTAAGTATTCAATTATTTAATATAGTTAAAATTTCCAATACTATTTCTTTTTATCACTCTTGACAACCAAAAAAGGGGTGGTATAATAATAATTAGTAAGAGGATATGGGATTTTTTCATAAAAATTCCGCCGAAAACTTGAAAACAAGTATTGATATTTTTAACTAATTTAAAAAATCCGATACTTTCTTTTTGAAATCATCTAGACAGAGCTTTTAGGAAACGATATAATAGAATTGTGAAAGAATTTTAAGCTCGGTATTCAGGTGAAAAAACGGGCGAAGGAAGGAGAAGGTTTTTAACGATGAGAAGCAACTTGGTCAAAGAATATTTATCGCCCGTGCGGATAATGGATTGTTCTGAGAACGTCGAGAACGAAAAAGCGCTTTTGATAAACCGTTCCAAACAGATATTCATCAAAGAAAAAAATTATCTGCGTTGTTACGGAAAAGGGCATATCATACTTGATTTCGGCAAGGAAATGCACGGGGGTATCCGCGTTCTGTCACATTATCTCGAAGGGCAAAAAACGGATCTGAAAATACGTATCCGTTTCGGGGAATCGGTCAACGAGGCTTGCGCAGAACTCGGCGACCGCGGCGCGAGCAACGATCATTCGGTGCGGGATATGGTCGTGTTGCTTCCCGATCTTTGCGATCAGGAATGGGGGCAAACGGGCTTCCGTTTCGTACGGATCGATTTCCTTGACGAGGACAAGGAGTACAGGCTGGTAAATGTCTACGCGGCGTCTACCTTCCGCGATCTTCCCTACCGCGGCGATTTCGAGTGCGACGATCCTCTTATCAACGAGATCTACCGCACCGCGCGATATACGATCTACTTGAATATGCAGACGAACCTTTGGGAGGGGATTAAGCGCGACCGCCTCGTTTGGGTAGGCGATATGCAGCCCGAGGTCCTCGCGATCACGGATATTTTCGGCGCGGACGATTGCGTAGAGGACGCTCTCCAACTTTCCATCGAAAAAAATCCTTTGCCTTGTTGGTTTGGCAATATCCCCACCTATTCGTTTTGGTTTATACAAATTTTATACGATTACTATATGAAGGTTAAAAATACTTCTTTCGTTTTAAAGCAAATGCCGTATGTGCAGGGCGTACTCGAACAGCTCGACGCGTGCGTGACGGAGGACGGGAATATCGATTACACCCTGATGTCGATTTCTGCGCGCACGGGGTATTTTCTCGATTGGCCCACGAACGGTACGAAGGACGCAAAAGCGGGTAACCGTTTTATGTACATATTTACGATTGAGAATCTGAAAAAGTTCTATAAAGAACTGGGCTTGCCCGAAGATCCGCTTTGTGATAAACTTCTTCGAAAACTCCGTAAGCGCACGGAAACGGGCGTGGAGGCGAAGCAAATCGTCGCGTTCGGGTATCTGTCCGAACAGATACCCAAAGAGGAGGCGGCGGCAAAGCTAACAGACGGCGGTGCGAAAGGCTTGTCCACCTTTATGAGTTATTTTATCTTAAAGGCGATAGCCGAAAGCCATTCCGCGGCGGGCGCGATCGAAATTATGAAGGAATATTACGGCGGTATGCTCTCTCGCGGCGCGACCTCGTTCTGGGAGGATTTTGACGTAGAATGGCTGAAAAACAGCGGGAGGATCGACGAATTTACCCCCGTCGGTAAGCTCGATCTTCACGGCGATTTCGGGAAGTTCTGCTATAAAGGATTCAGGCATTCTCTCTGCCACGGTTGGTCTTGCGGGCCCGTACAGTTCCTCGTCGAAAATATTCTCGGAGTACACGTCGAAGAAGCGGGGTGTCGTACGATCCGCGTTTCCCCTCGACTCGGCAACCTTAAATGGTGTAAAGGGATATTTCCCACTCCCTACGGCGAGGTGAAAATTTCTCATCGGGTCGTAGACGGAAAAGTGGTAACGAAAACGGAAGCGCCCGTCGGAGTACAAGTGATCGTCAACGGAAAATAATTAAAAAACGGGAAAGTTGCCCCTAGGGGCAGTTTGCTTTACCAAGCAAACTGAAATATTTATTGGAATCGTTCGAACCTCGTTCGAAAAAAGATAAAGGAGAAAGTATATGAAAACTACGGCAAAGAAAGTATTGCACGTATTGTTGCAGTCCCTTGTTTTCGTCCTGCTCGCGGTCGGTTTCGTGGCTTGCAACGAAGAAAGCAAGAGACCTTCCGGCTCGCAAAGCGGCACGGAAAGTACGCTCACGCTCAGCCAAACTTCGATCGAAATGACCGTTTGGCAAAGCAAAACGATCTACGTCGATTATAACGGCGCGGAAACGGTCGTTTGGTCGGTATCGGGCGAGGACTTGGTGGTGTCCGTTACGGACGGCGTGATCAACGCCCTTAAAACGGGCGAGGCGGTCGTTACGGCAACGGCGGGCGAACAAAAAGCAGAGTGTAAAGTTAAGGTAAACGCGCCAGACGAAGGGCTGTTTGCGCTCGAGATCGTCGAGGCGAATCCCGTTTCCTACGTAGGTGAGGATACGATCGTCGAAGCGGCGTTGCTTTATGACGGCGCTCCGCTTTCGGGCGTGGATTACGCGTACGAATCTTATAACGCGGAAGTTGCGGAAGTCTCCGCAAGCGGCGTGATCAGCGCGAAAACGCTCGGGGAAGCGACCGTGCTCGTCAGCGCGACGGTGAGCGGGTTCGAATTCAACGCGGCTGTCAATCTCAGCGTCGTGCCCGTCGGTAAAGTCGGCTTAGAACGCAATAAAATAGAAATTTACGCGCTTGCTTCCGTTGGCGGACAGACCTTTGAAAACTCGTCGCAGATCGAAGCGAAAGCTTACGAACGCGAAGAGGAGGTGCGCGAAGCGATCCTTACGTACGAGGCGGAAGATTCCGCACAGGATATCTTTACGGTGGACGGCACGGGGCTTATCACGGCGGTCAACGCAGGCACGGCAACCCTCGTACTTTCCTATAAAGGTTCGGACGGACAAACGGTAACGGACGAAGTAACGATCGTAGTAAAGCCCGTGGAGATCGTAGCGAGCGCAGAGCCTCTCTTGATCGATTTATCCGAAGGCGCGTACGCGATCGATACCAAAGCCGTTTTTGGAGAAGCTCTCTCGTTCACGCAAGCTACGGTGTCGGATGAGCTTCTCTCCACGGCAATAGGCTTTGAAGGGAATTCTTTGGACTTCTCGAATATTTCGGCTGGGGAAAAGACCCTGTCGCTCAGCACCCGCAACGTGATCTATTCGGTCGGCGCGGATATTTGGTCTATGTTAATCGAAACGAAAGAGGACCTTACGGCGCTTCAAACGGCGACGAACGGCAGGTACCGTCTTGAAAACGATCTTTCTATGCGGGGCGTGGAATGGAAATACGCCGACGAAACGGTGAAATTCTCGGGCACGTTCGACGGGCAGAATCACACGCTTGAAGGGTTGACCTTAAACGGCGCGAACGGCTTGTTCGCCGTCCTTTCGGGCAACGCGACGGTGAAAAACCTCAAACTTTCCGATTGCGTATTGACGGCAACCGCCAAGACGACGGGCTCGCTCGCCGCGACCTTGGAAGGGTATGCGGGCGCGACGGCGAAGATCGACAACGTAACCCTTTCCGTGATCGATAAAGGCGTGGAAAACGGGGGACTTATCGGCGGCGTACGTTCGGGCGCAACCTTGTCGGTCAACGCGTTGAATATCCGTCACTACGAAGCCTTGCGCTCTCAAAACAGCGGCGCGGTGTTCGGCAAGTGCCTCGGTACGGTCACCTTCACGAAAACGGAAGTAATTTCCGCCTCTCTGCTTTGTGGAACGAAAGCGGACGCCGACAACTCGGTTGCGACGGCGGAGAGCCTCAACGCTCTGGAAATTTCCGTCAAGCCCGTCGCGCTCGACTCCCTGAACGCGGCGACGGTTTCGGACGACGGCACGGAGCTTGAACTCGACGCGGCGGTGGGCAGCGTTTCCAAGATCCTTGTTTACGGCAACGACTTGCGCGAAGAAACCGTTTCGGGCAGAAACTATACGCTTACCCGTTCGGACGTTCGCGGCTTGCAGGGCGGCGCGGTAGAGGTTTGGTTTGAAAATGCGGGCGGCGAAGAATTTTTCTACGAGATCCCGCTCACGGCGAAATGGACGATGACGCAGGCGAACGCGACCGACCTTCTGCTTGCGACGGTGGACGAGATCGAGCTTGGGGGAAATATCGACCTTTCGGGAATCGAGTGGAAGCCCACCAAAACCTTTACGGGAACGCTTGACGGAAAAGGGTATAGTATTTCTGATCTTTCTCTCGGCAATAGCACGGGGGCTACCGTTGACGGTCTGTTTAAAGTCATTGACGGGGCTACGATCAAAAATCTGTACTTAAAAGACGTAAAGCTTAAAAATTTCAGCGGCGCGCTCGCCTATCAATACGCGGGAGCGCCTGTGATTGAAAACGTGGTGGTTTCGGCGGCTTCCGTGACCGAGCGTTCGGGCGGTATCGTAAACAGAGCGACGAACTTGACGGATAAACTCACGTTAAAGGACGTGCTGGTCGTATTCCCTTCGTCGGGCGCGCAAAAGCTCGGCTTCGTCGGCGGCTTCCAGACCCGTTCGGTAAGCTTGGAAAATTGTCATTTCGTAGGGGGTAACGGACTTCTCGTCGCGGCGGACGGCGCACTCGTAGTCGGGGAAGGCTCGACATACACGGTGTATTCGAATACTTTTGATTTGTATACCGCGATCAACGAGGAAACGGCGAGCCTGACCGAGCTCGCGAAAAAAGCCGTGACCGACGCGCTCGCACTCACGGAGATAAACAAAGAGAATATCTCCCTTTTGCAAACGGCGACGACGGGATACTATATGCTTACGGAAAATATCGATATGACGGGCGTGGCTTGGTCGCCTTCGGGCACGTTCTCGGGAATCCTCGACGGCAACGGACATACGATCTCCAATTTTGCGCCGAACGGAGCGTTCGGGTTGTTCAATACGTTTGCGGGTACGGTAAAAAATCTGGCGATCAAGGACTTTAAAGGAACGAGAAGCAAGGGCTTCGGCTTTATCGCTTATCAGCCGAGCGGCACGGTGACGATCGAAAACGTGTTTATCACTTCCACGGTCGATCCTGCCGATAACGAAGGCGGGCTGTTCCGACAGCTCAACAGCGGCGCGATCGTAATGAAAAACGTGATTATGGTCGTTCCCGCGACCACGAAAACGGTGTACGGCTTTGCGACCTCGATGGTGCAGTCGGGGAAATCCGTCACGGTGGAAAACTGTCATTTGATCGGCGCTAACGGTAAATTGTGCGGGTTAAGAACGAGCGGTTCGGGCTGGGGAGAAGCTTCCGTTACGGGTACTCCTAACTTCTATACGGACGTCGCGGCGTTCAAAGCGGCGCAGAGCGGCTTGACGCTGACCGACTTCCTCAACACTATGGCAAATACGCTCACGGCGTAAAAAATAAAGAAAAACAAATAAGGAGAAATAAAGATGAAAAAAATCAAGAAACTTTCGGCAACTTTGACGGCGCTTTTGTTGGTAGGCGGAACGTTCGGCTCTATGGCGGCTTGCGGACCTAGAACGGATGACGATATCGATAAAAACAAAACGCAGATCTACGTGGCGAACTACAACGGCGGCGTAGGCGAAAAATGGCTCGACGAGGCGGCGCTCCGCTTTGAAGAAAAGTTCAAAGACTGGAAAAACGGCAAGAAAACGGGCGTTCAGGTAAAGATCAGACACGATAAATCTTACGACGGCATTACCCTTCCCAACAGTATCCAAGGAGATAAATACGAGATCTACTTCACGCAACAGGTCGATTATGCGACCTACGTTTCTTCGGGTTACGTCTACGATCTTACCGACCTCGTAACGGAAATGGTCAACGCGGACGATAACAAAACCATTCTTTCCAAATTTAGCGAAGATCAGGTTTCCGCGCTTGCCGTGAACGGGAAATACTACGCGATCCCGCACTACGAGCTGTATTCGGGGATATCCTACGACGCGGGCGTATTCAAGCTGAAAAACCTTTATTTTGCGGATACGATGGATACGGACGGAACGAGAAAATTCGTCTCCAACCCCTCCACGAAAAAATCCTGCGGACCGAACGGCGTCTACGAGGACGGCGAAGGGGACGACGGTTTACCTTCGAGTATTCAGGAATTCAACAAATTGATCGATAAAATGACGACCAGTTCGGTAACCCCGTTCGTCTGGACCGGTAAGAGTACGCACTATACCAATCAGTTGATCGCGGCGATCTCCGCAAACCTCGAAGGCGGCGCGGGGGCACGCGCGAACTTCACCTTCGACACGGCGGGTGAAAAAGTGGATATCATAACGGGCTTCAACGGCGACGAACCCGTTATCGCGCAACAGGCGATCGATCAGGATACGGGGTATCTCGTAAAGAGCCAAGCAGGGCTTTACTACGGCTTGTCAGTAGCGGAAAAAGTGTTCTCTTCGCAGAAGAACTACTACGTGCCCGGCACGAGTACCACCTTCTCGCACCTGAATGCGCAGGAAACCTTCGTGTTCAGCGGTTTGGACGGAAAACAGCACATCGGTATGCTCATCGACGGCAACTATTGGTATAACGAAGCGGACGACGCGAATATTTTCAAGGATCTCAAAGACTGGTATCCCGAAACCTACACGCAAAAAGATCTTCGCTTTATGCCGTTGCCTCGTCAATATAAAGGCACGGTAACGGAAGGCAACGGGAAATCGCCCGTTCTCGTGGATTCCTATAATTCTTACGCTATCGTAAACGCGGGGATCGATAAGGATCAATATCCGCTTATCAAGGAATTTTTGTCCTTCCTGTATAGCGACGCAGAGCTTCTTCAATTCACTAAAACGACAAACGGGATCGTAAAGGGCGTGAACTACGATTTCTCCGCGGCGTATAACGAAGTAGACTCCTTCGCGCAATCGGTGCTCGATCTTCGCACGGAGGCAAAGGCGGCGAATGCGTTCGTGAAATCGGAATCCGCACATCCCGTTTATCGCAATAACGTAAGTAAATTTACCCTCAATTCCAACGCGGAATACTGGGAATCGATGGTGGGTGGCACGACGAGATACGTAAATCTTTGGTCGGCGGTGCAAAAGCACGTCAGCGCGAAAGCGTATTTTGAAGGAATGGGGATATCCGAGGCAACTTGGAACAGCACTTTCAATAAATAAACGGTAAAAGGAGAAAACAACGTTGGAAAATATCCAAAATTTCGATAGGAAAGAACCGATGGCGGGGAAAGACAAACGCGTTTCCCTCGCCACGAAAAAGCGTAAAAAACTTATTTTCTATTGCGCGATGATGGCGCTGCCCGTCTTGCAGTTCGTGTTCTTTTATTTCTACGTCAATTTCAATTCGTTCGTTCTCGCATTCCAAAAATTAGACCTTGTAGGCGGAAGCGGCTACGAATTTGCGGGAATGGAGAATTTTACGACCATCTTCAAAGAAGTGGATTGGGGCGTTTTGATAGAAAACTCAATGCTGCTCTTTATCGTTATGCTCGCGTTCGGTACGGTCGGCGCGGTGATGTTCTCGTATTATATTTATAAGAAGAACCCGGGGCATTCGATTTTTAAGATTATTTTGTATTCGCCCCATATCATTTCCACCGTCGTTTTCGCTTTGCTATACAACTACTTTATCGATAAAGCGATCCCCGCGATCGTAGGCGATCCGAATATGCAACCGCCGATGAACAATATGAACTTCGTCCAAACGGGTACGATCATTTTTAACGTTTGGGTCAGCTTCGGTACGCAGGTATTGATGTATTCGGGCGCAATGAGCGGCATTTCCGAGTCTGTGATCGAGTCGGGTCAGCTCGACGGCATCACGCCGATGAAAGAGCTTTGCTTTATCGTGCTTCCTTCCATTTGGTCTACCTTCGTCACCTTCCTGATTATGCGCGTGATGGGGATCTTCACCGAACAGGCTTCGCTGTTCTCCTTCTACGGAGCGGACGCACCCGCGCACGTTCAAACGCTCGGGTATTACTTATACGCGAAGGTTCAGGCGGGTGCAAGCAAAGGCTCGGTGGCGGATTATAACGAGCTTTCCGCTATGGGTATGACGCTTACGGTAATCGCCGTACCCGTAACGCTCGCGGCGAGATATTGTTTGAATAAATTCGGACCTAAAACGGAATAAGGAGGGATAGAAATGAAAAACGAAAACGTAAAAAACAAGAAAAAGAAATTCAGATTGAGTGTTTCGAGCTGGATACTTCTCGTTTTATTGACTATCTACGCCTTTTCGATGGTGTACTTATTCCTTTGGGGTATCGGAACGTCTTTAAAAGATCATCGAAATTTTCTTGCCGATCCCGTGGGCATCTTGCCCAAAGGCGCGCCTTGGGAGTGGGCTTGGAGCAACTATGCGACCGTCGTCAAAAGCTTTGAAGTAGACGCGATCACCCCCGAGGGCTTGACCGTTTACGTCGGCATCGATTGGCAGATCGTTTACACGCTGTTATACGCGGGCGGCGGCGCGTTCGTCACGACGGCGGCTTGCTGTATCGTAGGATATATGGTTTCCAAATTCAACTACGTGTTCAGCCGTATCGTTTACACGACGGTGCTCGTCACGATGGTCATTCCCGTGATCGGCGCAGCGCCTTCTATGGTCATTTTCCTGCGCGATTTGGGCTTATACGACAATTATATCGGCACGTATTTAATGAAGTTCAATTTCCTCAGCGTATATTTCCTGCTGGTACACGCGTCCTACGTCCGAATTTCTCCCGAGTTTTCGGAAGCGGCGACGATCGACGGAGCGTCGGAATTGCAGATATTCACGCGAATTATGATCCCGATGGTAATGCCCACGCTCTCGGCGATCTTCCTGATTTATTTCATTCAATACTGGAACGATTACCAGACGGCGCTTTTGTATATGCCTTCGCACCCGACTCTTGCCTACGGCGTATACTACGCGGCGCTCGGCAACCGCGACAACAGTATTGCCCGTTCGGATACATTCCGACTTGCGAGCTGTATGATAATGGCGTTGCCCATTCTCGCGCTGTTTATTGCGCTTCGCGATAAGATTATGGGGAACGTCACGGCCGGCGGCGTTAAGGAATAAGAAAAAATCTATAAAGGAGAGAAAATATGAAAAAACAAAAAACTTTCAACGCAAAATGCGGCGCGCTTGTCGGCTCGGTCGTTGCGATCGCGCTCTGCGGGGTCGGATTATCCTTTATCGGCGAAACGAACGCGGATGCGGGCGGAGAAAGAGCGTCGGCTATGGTCGCGCCGAAGATCAGTATCGATACCGAAGAATATTCCTTAACTTCGATCCCTTCGGCGGCGCTTGGAAACGCCTATCGCATTTTCGATGCTTCGGCAACTGACGCCTACGGCGACGCCGCCGAGGTCAAAGCGCGCGTATACCTTTATTACAGTTCGGAGACCCGTTCCCGTATCTATCTTGAAAACGGCGAGTTTACTCCTTCTTACTACGGCGTATACACGGTGGAATATACCGCGACCGACCGTTCGGGCAATACCTCCGTTTCGACCTACGAAGTAGCTTGCGAGAGAAAAGAACCGCTCAAAGCGACGGTGGTAAATGAAGCGGAAAGCGGCGTCGCGGGCGTAGAGATCACCCTGTCGGGCTTGGACTACGAAAACGCGATCGGAAGCGCTTCCTACGAGATCACCGTAACGCACGCGGACGGAAAAGCCGTCTATGAACTCGGCGACGAAACTTCCTTCGTGCCGATGTACGCGGGCGAATATATCGTGGAATACGCGTATTCCGACTATAACGAAAGAGGAACGACCTCGTATACCTTCACGGTTGCCGAAAACGATAGCCCCGTGATCTTCGATAGCGTGACTTTGCCGAAATATTTCCTCGTCGGTTGCGAATATACGCTCCCGACTCCAAAATGTTACGGCTTTGCCCTCGGAAAACCCGTAAAGCTTATCCCGACGGTCACGGTGCAATATAAAGGCGGAAAGTCCGTCGTTCTCGATTCTACGGCGTTTACGCCCACGGAAGCAGGAGAATTGACGGTTACTTATACGGCGACTTTCGACGGCGTTTCGACGGCGGATAGCTACGAAGTCGTGGCGGTGGACGTCGGTTACACGGACGAGCTTAAAATGGCGAATTATCTTTACGGCGATTCGGTAACGGCAAACGCAACCTCGAACGCGATCGAACTGCTCACCGCGACCGACGGGGCGCAAACGGAGTTTATTAACGCCGTCCTTGCAGCGAGCTTGACGGTGGACTTCGGCTTTGACTTGGAGCAAAACGAGTTCAGCGGGTTGGATATCTGGCTCACCGATTCGGTGGATAGCGCAAAGCAGGTAAAATTTTCCATACTCAAAGATTCGGAAAATTCCTCTAACGTCGCGATCAACGATAAGCTGATCGGCAAAACGACTTCGTCCTTTTTCGACGACGATATCGTCACGCTCGCTTACGATAACGGAGCTTGCACCGCGTCGATCGGGGATTCGGAATCGGCGAAGGTCAAAACCACCTACGGCGGCGATCCCTTCGAAGGCTTTACGAGCAATTTCGTCTACGTGCGTTTGGCGTTTACGGGCGTGACGGGAACTTCCAAGGTCAGCCTGTCCAAAATCAACAATCAAACGCTCTTTAACGAGGGCGACAGTAATATCCCGCACGTCGTGTATTCGAGATATTCTCACGGCAAAAAGACGGTCGGGGATCTGATCGAGATCGAACCCGTGTACGTGGGCGACGTTCTTACGCCGAACTATACGGTTCGTTACTATGTGAAATCGCCCGACGGAAGCTATACGGTAGACGAAAACGGCACGTTGCTTTCCCCCGAAAGCACCGACCCGACCCGCTCGTACCGCTTTATCGCCAAACAGCTCGGCAGATATCTCGTAACGATCGGCATAGCGGACGGGTTCGGCAACGAATATATGTATTCCTACGCGGTGAATATTCTGGATATGGAACTTCCCGTGATCAGGCTTTCGGACACCAAAAACGAAACGGCGAAAGTGGGGAGCAATTTGAAGATCAAATCCGCGACGGTTACCGACAACGTGTCTGAAAATATCGCGATCTTCGTTTACGTGATCGACCCGAACGGCGTTGCGAGCGAATATAAAAGGACAGAAAAAGGCTTCAAATACAAGCTCTCGCAAAAAGGCGAATACACCGTGCAATACTACGCTTTCGACGAAGCGGGCAACACGGCGATCACGGGCTACACCGTAACGGTGAAATAAGGAGGTAAAAATGAAAAGAAGATTGAAAAAATGGTTGGCTCTTGCGTTGAGCCTGATTACCTTCACGGGCGCGTTTGTCGCGTGCGACGAGGAAAAACAATCCTCGGACGGCGGCTCTTCGTCCTCCGTCGAAAAGGTGTTCGACGACGGTATACACAGCTATAAGATCGGCGAAACGAATTTTGATATGGTCAAAAACGGTTCGAGCGAATATAAGATCGTGCTTCCCAACGGCGCGAGCGAAACGTTAAACTTCGCCGCCACGGAATTGCAGCTTTTCTTCAAAGAAGCGACGGGCGTTACGCTTCCGATCGTATCCGACGCGTCGGTGACCTATTCCCAAAGCGCGAAGGTGATCTCGCTCGGCGAAACGACCCTTTTCGAAGCGGCGGGCTTGACTGTGGATAAACAAACGCTCGACCGCAACGGCTTTATAATCAAAACGGTCGGCGAAAATATCTTTATCTCGGGCGCGTACGACGACGGCACGAACTTCGGCGTGTACGGTTATCTCGAACAGGACTTTCATTTCGACTGTCTGAGCAATACCTGCTATTATATCGACGAGGGCGTGCGCGATCTCAAACTTAAAAACTTCGACGTGGTGGACGTTCCCGATTTAAAAGTCCGCAACAACGGAAACAGCTTCGTCACGAACTCGAAAACGACGATGCGCAGAATGAGATATACAGCCCGTGAGGACGGAAGCACGTTCGCCGGTTCTGCGAGCGCGCACACGGTGTTCACGCACCTGCCTCCCGCGACCTATAACAACCCCGAAAAAACGGAAACTTATCATCCCGACTGGTATTCGAACGACGGTATGCAGCTTTGCTACACGGCGCACGGCAAACCCGAAGAACGCGAGGCAATGCTCGCGGCTGCGTTCGAAAAAATGAAATCGGAATTTATCAAGAACACGACGGGCTATCTGTTCATCTTCTCGCAAGAAGATAAATTTACTTGGTGTAACTGCGAAACCTGCACGAAATCCAAAACCAAGTACAACGGCAGCGACGCGGCGGTAGCGATCAAATTCTGTAACGACCTTGCGGATAAAATGTTTGCGTGGATGCAAACGGAAGAGGGCAAACCCTACGCGCGAGATTTTAAAGTATTGTTCTTAGCCTACGGAAAATCCCTCGTCCCGCCTTCCGTCTATAACGAAAAGACGAAGAAATACGAGGCGATCGATTCCGAAGCTGTCTGCAACGAAAACACGGCGGTAATGTTCGCACCCATCGAAATGGACTATCAAAAGAGTATTTACGACGAAGACAACGAGAGCTTTTTAAGAGCCTTCGAGGGGTGGGGACCGATCAGTAAAAACTTTAATATCTATACCTATCAGGCGAACTACAACTATTTCCTCGTACCCTTCGACGTGTTCAACACGATGCGCGATTTCTATCAGTACGCGGCGAAAATGAACACTTACTGGTTCTTCGATCTCGGTCAGCGTAAGCAATCGGCGGGTGCGACGGGCTGGACGATGCTGAAAAATTATATCTCCTCCAAACTCGCTTGGGACGTAAACGCCGACGTAGACGCGCTCACCGATAACTTCTTTAAAATTTATTACGGCGAAGCTTCCGAAGTAATGCGCGAGTGGTACGACGGGTATAGAGCCCATTCCAAATATATGATCGACCACGGCGGAATGGCTCGGGCAAACTCGGTTTATCTCGTAATGCTCAATGAAGAATTTTGGCCCAGCCCCTTGCTCGACGGGTGGATTGAAAAAGCGGAAGCGGCGCTTAAAGCGATCGAGCCCGTGAAATATACGGATATCGAGCGGTATAACGAATTGTATCTGCATATCGTGACCGAACGCGTTTCCGTGCAGTATATGCTCGTCAAAATCTACGAGGACGACTATGAAACGAGCTATATCGACGCGTTAAAACGCCAGATCAAAACCGATTGCGAGCTTGCGGGCATCGACGTTGCGGGCGAAGGCGGCGCGGCGGCGGCTCTGTCCACCCAATGGGCGGAATGGGGACTTTTATAAGGAGGAAACGGCAATGAAAACGAAAAAATTTACGAGCGTATTGCTCGCCGCGTTTCTCGCGGCAAGCGTAGGAGCCGCGGCGGGTTGCGACGAGGAAACTTCCAAAATCTCCGTGCAAAGCGAACTGTTTATGCCCGTTTCCGATTCCAAACTCCCGCTTTATAGCGAGTACGTTCTCGAAAAAGCGGACGAAAGCTTGGACGAAATCGTTTGGAAATCCTCTAACGAAAGCGTTTTAGAGGTGTCGGACGGCGAATTGTTCGCCAAGAAAACGGGCACGGCGACGGTAACGGCAACTTGGAACGGCGAAAAGCAGACCCAAAAGATCACCGTTTTCGACGACGGTGCAAGACCTGTTATCCAAGCGGACGATCTTCCCTTGATTCTCGGCAGTACCTTCGAAGCCAAACCCGAGCTTTCCTTTAACGGCGTGGAATACGAAGGCGCGACCTTTACGTTCACGAGCGATAGCGCTTGCGTTGCGGTCGAGGGAGCAAAGCTTACCGCCAACGCGTTGGGAAGCGCGAATATCAGCGTTTCGGCTTCCTATCGCGGCGTAGAAAATATCGCGAGCGGGAGCTTCGCCTGCACGGTGAACGCAAACGAGGGGATCGTTCCGAGCCGCGCGCGCTACGACCTGTTCGCCACGGCGGAGGTCAACGGAAAATCCTTCGAAACCTCCGTCACGCTGGCCGCGGACGCTTATTTGGGTGAAACGATCGAGAAAAATGCGGGAATCGTTTGGACGGTCGCCGATCCTGCGGTCGCAGAGCTGACGGACGGCAAAACGCTCACGGCAAAAGCCCTCGGCGAAACTACGTTGACGGGCGTATACGAAAAGGACGGCAAAACGCTGAAAACGCTTGAAATTCCCGTCACGGTCAACCCTTCCGTCGTATCCACGCAGAAGAATTTGACGATCGACAAGAGCAAAACGATCGCTTCGTTCGACCCGCTCTCCGTCTACGGGAAAGAAGCCGTGCTCGGCTCTATGCAGGTAAACGACGTAAGCTACGGAATGGAAACCAACGGTGTGACGACCGATAATTTCAAAACGGGCGAATACAGAGCCGCCTTCTATTCCGAAAACGGCTTATTCGGCGCAGAGGTCAACCTCGTGGTTGCCGACTTCGTCGTGTATACGGTGGACGATCTTCGCGTGATGGACGACTATGCCGACGGCTATATCGCTCTCGGCGCGGATATTCCCGAAGTAGGCGTATATAAGCCTAAAAACGGCACGAGTTCGAGTTTTACGGGCACGTTCAACGGACTCGGTCACAATATTTCGGGTATGCGGATCACCACGGGCAATATAGGGTTGTTCGCACACGCGTCCAACTGTACCTTTAAAAACGTGAGTATCACGGACGTGACCCTCGAAAAGGGCGACGGTAGCGGGGTACTTTACTACCGCTCGACTAGCGCGATCACGATCGACAACGTATATATCGAGATGTCGTATAAGTCCTCCTATACGAGTTCTTATAGCGGCGGCGTGCTTGCGTTTATCTTCTCGGGTACGGTGACGATGAGCAACTCGATCGTAGTGGCGGATTGTTCGAATGCGAACGCTACGAACGGCGCGATCCTCGGCAGAAGCAACGGCGGTTCTCTCATTATGGAGAACAGCTACGTGATCACCGACGGCACGGTCTGCGGAACGGGAAACCATTCGAATAACTCGAATTACGCAACGCACAACAACCTGCCCGTGGTTTACGCAACGGCGGAGGACTTTGCAAAAATGCGTTACGAGGACGATTCTTCGATCGATCTGAGCGGCTTCGCTTCCTTCTGGGAGTTAAACTCTTCCGTCCCGAAATTTTAAAGCTCGGAATGAAAAAAGTACAATCCCTCGGTCAACTTCGTTGACAGCTCCCTTTACACAAGGGAGCCGATATAACGAAAATAATCGCAAAGGGCGAGGGGAACGCCGCAATTCCCCAACCCCCGCGCGAGGAAAATAAAAAATAAAATTATAAGGAGATCAAAAAGGAAAATGAAACATTACGTAACCCCTGTTCTCGTTTGTTTACGCTTAAACGAACAAGACGCAATCAGAACTTCCTCGACTGTCGAATACGACGTCAGCGACTGGATCCAAGGAGGTGTTTCAAATGACTAAAATCAAAAAACAAAATTTATTGCTCGCTTTAACGGCAACGTTCGCGCTTGCGGCTTGCGCGACGATCGCTACCCTCGGTGACAACCAAAATAAAGCGGCGGCAGACTCGGTCACCGTGACCCCCGACGAAACGGCGAAGGCAACCGATTTCTATATGGAAGACGGCGCGGCGGTTCGCGTAGTCGGCGACGACGTGAACGGTATCCGCTTCACCTCCACGATCACCGAAAGCTACTGGAATTCCTTGCAAACGACCTACGGTGCGGACGCGACCTATAAATTCTATTCGGTCGTAACCGACGGCACGACGGGCGTTCAAAAGGATTTCGGCACGACCACGCCCACCTTCACGAACGGCGTTCACGATTTCTACGCGGCGATCACCTATAACGTAAGCGACTGGACGGACGAAAAGAAAGCCGAAGCCTACGCGCTCGAACTCCAAGCGAATACCTACGTAGACGTAACGAAGAAAGGCGAAACGACCCCGACCACGATCGCGGCGGCGGGCGCAACGGGCGTGCGTTCTATGCGCGTAGTTGCGGACGACACGTGGCTGACCGAAGGGCAGGACGAGGCGCTCGAAGCGTATTTCACCGTCGGCAACCGTTCGGAAGAAACGTGGGGCGGCTTCGATTCCACGGGCGCAGGCGTTGTGAATATGCCCGCTCTTTCCGATAGCGTAACGGAAGTTTCGGCTTACTTCGGCGCGGAAAAACTCACGGCGACCGTATCCGAAGGCGTGGTATCTTTCAGCGGCGTAAACGTTGCGGATATGACGGTAGGCACGGAAACTTATCTTTCCGTGTTCGCGGAAGATAAAGTATATAGCTGCAAAGTGGCGTATGCGACCGCGCTTTTGACGGCGGACAATATCACTACTCTCCAAACGGCAACCGACGGTTACTACGTACTTGGTGGCGATATCGATATGTCGGGCATAACTAACTATGCGGCGAATAGCTCGTATACCTTCTCGGGTACGCTTAACGGCGCGGGTTTTGAAATTTCTAATTTCAAACCTACGGCAACTGGTGGTTTGGTCTATACATTAAACAACGCAACGATCAAGAATCTTTCTATGAACGACGTCACTTTGAACGTCTCGAATACGACGGCGATTGCATATCAAACAGCTGCGAATACTGCAAATAAGATCGAAAACGTGATTATCAACGTTGGCACGCTTGACGCAAAAGATAAACGTATCGGCGGCGTGATCCGTAACGCGAATTCGAACGGTCAGCTTCATATGACCAACGTGATCATCAATATGCCGACGACGACTTCCACGACCTGCGGTTTGATTTCGAGCTGGACGATGCAAGCTCCCGTTTTGAAAGATTGCTACTTTATCGGCGGTAACGGAAACTTAACGGCAAACGACGGTGCTCCGAGTGCTTCGTCCGTTTACACGATCTACGCCGACGTGAAAGCTTACGTTAATGCGTTGAATGCTTCTGAAAATGCTTTAACGCTTCCCACGGATCTACTGAAAGAATATTCGAAAGCAAATATCGAAAGCCAGATCACGGTACTTACGGAAGCTAATTTCGCGGTGCTTGCGACCGCGACTTCGGGCTATTATATGTTGACGGGAAACGTCGATATGGCAAATGTATCTTCCTATTCGCCCAGCGAAACGTTTACGGGTACGCTTGACGGAAACGGATATACGATCAGTAATGTTTCTGCGGCTGGCTCTAATGGCGGAATATTTAAGAATTTAAACGGTGCTACGATTAAAAATCTTGCTATTATCAACGCAAAAGCTACAAATGACCAATGCGGAATTTTAGCGTATCAAGTTCAGACTAATGCTATTACCATTGAAAACGTATTTATTTCGGGTGCAGTGAAAGACGGCAGTACTTCATATAGTGGCGCTATCGTGTGCAAGGCTAACAGCGGAAGCTTCGTTTTGAATAACGTCATCATTGAATTAGACGATATGACGAATACGGGAAGCGGCTTTATCAGCGGCTTTACCGCTAGGTCAATGACTTTAACGAATTGCTACTTTATCGGTGGTAACGGGCAAGTATCGGGTTATAGAAGCAGTTATGTTCCCGTTGTGAACGGCACGCAATTAGCGCAAGATACGTTGGTTTATACGAGCACGGAGAAAAACGTAAACGTTTATACCAAAACGGATTCCACGACCGCGATTGACGCATTCAACACGGCGTATAGCGGTTTGACTCTGACGACCGAGCTTCAAGCTTGGTGCGAAGCATATCTTGGCTCAACCCCAACGCAAGGCAGTATCGAATAATTATCCCCGAGGGTGAAACGACGGACGGCGAGATCTATTTCGCCGCCCAAGAGTTTCAGCTCCTGTTCGCGGAAGCGACGGGGGA
>JAFURH010000047.1 GCA_017471945.1 Clostridia bacterium
AACTACAAATGAATATAAATCCTCATTTGTTGTTTTATATTATAAGTCCTCATTTGTTTATTGTCAAGCAAAAAATATACATTTGTGATAAAATTTTTTTAAGAGGTAAATGATGGATACGGAAAATTTCAAAAACATACTCAAAGATCTTCGGATAGAAAAAGGGGTAAGGCAAAACGAGGTGGCAAAAGGTTGCGACGTAAGCCCTCAATGCATTTCACAGCTCGAATTGGGGACGCGCAGTCCAACGGGTAGCACCTTGATCGCCTTAGCGGAATATTTTAATTGTTCGGTGGATTATCTTTTAGGGCGTTCGGACGAGTATGCTAACCGAAAAATCGAGTCCGACCTTTTTAAAAACGGGCTTTCGAGTGAAGAAAAAGAATTATTAAAAACTTCTCGGAATTTGCCCGAAGACTTGCAAGAACATTTATTGCGATACGCCAAAAAACTGGAAAAGCTTTATAAAGAACAGAAAAAATAATTTTCTCCTTATACGACGAAAAGCAAGCGAAAATTCGCTTGCTTTTCCTTTTTCTATTTTATAAAAATATACCGTTATTTTTGGAGCAGTTCTTCAAGCTCCGCTTCGTCGATCACGCGAATCCCGAGCTTTTTCGCCTTTTCCAGCTTACTCCCCGCGTCCTCGCCCGCGATCACGAGCGTGGTTTTCGTCGTCACCGAGCTTTGGCATACCCCGCCCCGCGCTTCGATCAGCTTTTGCGCTTCGCTCCGCTTATATTTTACGAGGCTACCCGTCAACACGACGGACTCGCCCGAAAACGCGCCGCCCGTTTGACTCTCGCCCGCGAACGTGGGCGTAACGCCTACTTCTTCGAGCCGAGCAAGCTCTTTTAAATTATTTTCGTCGGCAAAATACGCCGCGATCCCGTTCGCCGTGATCTCGCCCACGTCGTTCAACGCCACCAGCTCCTCCACCGTCGCTTTTTTAAGATTTTCCATCGACTGAAACCGCTTTGCAAGCGCCTTCGCCGCAACCCTGCCTACCCCTTCGACCCCGATCGCGAAAATAAACGCGTCGAGCGCGGGGGTCTTACTCTTTTCGATCGCCTTTATGAGATTACCGATCTTTTTATCCTTGAACCCCTCCAAATCGGACAAATCGTCCGCCGTCAGCGTATATAAATCGGAAAAATTTTTCACGCCCTTTTTATCGATCAAAAGGTACGCCGTACTCTCCGAAAACCCCTCGATATCCATCGCGTTTTTGCTCGCGTAGTGATCGAGCTTCGCCGCGATCCGCTCCCTGCACTCGGGATTCGAACAGAACAAATGCGCGCCGACTTCTTTCACTTCCCCGCCGCAGGACGGGCAAACGGTCGGCTTTTCCACCTCTCGACTGCCTTCTTTCTCCTCCGTCGCGCCCAAAATTTCGGGAATGACTTCGTTCGATCTTCTCACGAGCACGCGCGAGCCGATTTTCACCCGTTTTCTTTGGATATCCCCGAAGTTATTCAGGGTCGCGCGCGACACCGTCGCCCCCCCCAAATCGACGGGCTCTAACAGCGCGAGCGGGGTCAGTTTCCCCGTTCTTCCCACCTGCCAGACGATCTCCTTCACGTCCGTCGTCACCTCTTCGGCTTCGAATTTATACGCGATCGCCCAACGCGGGAATTTGTCCGTAAAGCCCATTTCCCGCCGCGCCTTCGCGTCGTTTAATTTGATTACCGCGCCGTCGGTCAAAACGTCGATCTCCCGCCGCTGTTTTTCGATCTTCCCGATCTCTAAAAGTACCTCTTCTTCCGTCTTGCAAACGGCGAAATACGGGAACACCTTAAAGCCCTCCCGCTTCAAAAATTCGTGCGTCTCTATTTGCGAAAGCTCCTCGCCCTCGGATAAATAATTGATATCGTAAAAATAAATTTCCGGCTTTCTCTTTTCCGTCACCTTCGGGTCGAGATTACGGATCGCCCCCGCCGCCGCGTTCCGCGCGTTTTTCAGCGTTTCCGTCGCCGTTTCGTTGTATTTTTCAAGCACCGACAGCCGAATGACCGCCTCTCCTCTCACTTCCAGCGTTCCTTGATAGGAAATAGTCAAAGGGAAAGATTTGATCGTTAAAACCTGTGCCGTGACGTCCTCTCCGACGACGCCGTTGCCGCGCGTGGTCGCGCGCACGAACTTGCCTTGATCGTAAGTTAAGCACACCGTCAACCCGTCGAATTTATATTCCACGGTATATTCCGCGCCCTCTCCGACGGCTTTTTTCACGCGCGTTAAAAAGGCGCGAAGCCCTTCCGTAGAAACGCACTTGTCGAGGCTGAACAGCCGTTCGATATGCGTATGCTGTTTAAACGCCTTGATCGGTTCTCCCCCGACCCTGCGCGTAGGCGAATCGTCGAATACCACTCCGCTTTCTTCTTCGAGCTTTCTAAGCTCGTCGTAGAGCGCGTCGTATTCCTTATCCGACACCGTCGGCGCGTCCAAAACGTAGTATTCGTACGCCCATTTATTGAGAATATCCGTCAGTTCCCTTTGTCTTGACATAATTTCCCCTTTTTAAGTTATTTCTTAGCTTTTGTGCCTACGGCTCGCGCTCCCTTATCGGGAAGTCCAGAAACTCAGTTTTTGGCGGGAGTGGGCAGAGCCCACAACCCAAGTACCCATAAAAGGAAAGCGAAGGCTTTCCGTCCTAGTGGCGTTGCCACGTATTCGCCCAAAGGGCGAGAATAGCGCAACCTACGGTTGCTTTCCTGAGTCCGATAATTGCGGGGCTTTGCCCCTGCGCCCCACAAGGAGCAATGCCCCTTGACCCTTATAAAATCGTCAACGGCGCAAGCGTTGCGGACAACTGTTTAATGCCTAAGCCAACGAACGCAATATCGAGAATGGTGTTGTTCCCCGCGCCGCGCATATTCACGATCGTGCCTTGCCCGAACTTCGGGTGCGATACCTTCACGCCCACCTGATACGCCGACAGGTCCTTTCCCCCGCCCTGCTTGATCTTGTTTGCGCCGCCGTAGGAAAACCCGCCCGCGCCCGTATTCGCTCGCTTCGCGCCGTAAGAAGAGCCGTAACTCCCCCCGTAGGACGAATTACTCCCAAAAGTCGCTCCGTAGTTACCACCGCCGTACGCCGAGCGTTTGGGCGCGGAATCCTGCCGATCGTCGTAAGAGCCGTACCCCCCGTACGATTTCCCGCCGTAAGACGAACCGTACCCGCGCTTCGTCTCGTACCTGCCCCCGCCGTACGCCGAATTTCCGTACGCTTCGGGATCGTCGTCCGCATACCCTTCTCTGCCGTAACCGAAAGCCGTTCTCCGCGGTTCTGCGGGCATTTCAAGCTCGGACGCAAGCTCCTTTAAAAACCTCGACCGCGCCGTCGGCTCGCGCTTGCCGTAAAGATATCGGCTCTTGGAGCGGGTGAGATACAGCCGTTCTTTCGCGCGGGTGATGGCGACGTAAGTCAAGCGTCGTTCTTCCTCCAACTCCCCTTCGTCCGTCGCGGCACGGGATACGGGAAGGATATTTTCTTCCATTCCGCACACAAACACGCAACGGAACTCCAACCCCTTTACCGAGTGTATCGTCGCGAGAGTCACGTACTCCGATTCGTCCATATCGTCGGTATCCGAAGCGAGCGTCACTTGATTGAGATAATCGGTGAGGGTCGCGCCCTCGTTGAGCTTACAGTATTCGTCCACCGACTGAATAAATTCTTCGATATTCGCGCGCTTGTTGATGCTCTCGTCCGAATCGTCGGCGTACGCCTCGCGCATCCCCGTGTCGAGCACGATCTTTTTCACCAGCTCGTTGACGGGCGTTTCTTGACTTTCCAAGATCCAGTTTTTCACGAGCGAAGCAAAGCTCTCTAATTTTTGCCGCGTACCGCTCGTAAAGCCCAGCTCGTCCAGCTCGAACAGCGCGTCGTAAACGGAAAGCTCCGTTTCGTAGGCGTAATTTTGCAAAGTTTCCACCGTTTTCTGCCCGATCCCGCGCTTGGGGAAATTGATGATCCGCACGAGCGCCTCGCTGTCGAACGGGTTGTTCACAAGCCGCAAATACGCGAGCAAATCCTTGATCTCCTTGCGCTCGAAGAACTTGAACCCGCCAAACACCTTAAACGGGATCCCGTCGGCGGTAAACTCTTGTTCGAACGAGCGCGTAAGCGCGTTCAACCGCATCAAAACGGCGAAATCGGAGAACTTATACCCCCGTTTCATCAGCCCCGCAATAGTATGCGCGATATAGCGCGCCTCGCCGCTTTCCTCCTCGCCCTCGAACACCTGCGCCCTTTCGCCCTCGGCGTTTTCCGTCCAAAGAGTCTTGTCCTTACGCTTACCGTTATGCTTGATCACGGTATTCGCGAGCTTCAAAATATTTTTCGTAGAACGGTAGTTGCGCTCTAATTTGAACACGTGCGCGCCTTTAAAATCCCGCTCGAAATGCAAAATATTCTCGATCTTCGCCCCGCGCCAACCGTAAATAGACTGGTCGTCGTCGCCCACGGCGAACAAATTCCCGTGCACCGACGAAAGCAATTTCACGATCTCGTATTGCACCGCGTTGGTGTCTTGAAACTCGTCCACGAGAATGTAGCGGAATTTCCCCGAAAGATACTCCCGCGCTTCCTCGTTTTTGCGGAGCAACAGCCTCGTTTCGTTCAACAGATCGTCGAAATCCAACGCGTTGTTTTCGCGAAGGTGCGCCTGATACCGCTTATACACCTTCGTCACGTCCTCGATATCGCGATCGCCCGCGTACTCCTCGGCGTAGCGTTCGGGCGCATACCCGAGCATTTTCGCGTTCGCAATATGAAATTTCACGGTTTTTAACAGCTTATCGTCGTCGAAATCGCACTCCTGAAAGGACTTTTTAATGATATTCGCCCGCTCCGTTTCGCTGTAAATGGAAAAATTCTGCGTCATTCCGATCTCGCCCGCGTACGTTCTTAAAATGCGCACGCACATACTGTGAATGGTGCACACCCACATTCTCGAAACGTCCACGATCTTGGAAAGCCGTTCTTTCATTTCGTTGGCGGCTTTATTCGTGAAGGTGATCGCGAGGATCGCCGAGGCGGGCACGCCCTTTTCCTCGATCAGATACGCGATACGCGAGGTAAGCACGCGGGTTTTCCCGCTCCCCGCGCCCGCAAGCACGAGTACGGGCCCTTCCGTTTGCAAAACGGGCTTGATCTGTTCTTCGTTCAATTTAGCAAGTATTTCGTTCGTTTGTTCCATAGACAACATTATACCATACGCAAAAAATTTTGGCAAGTGGATTGCCCGTCGAAAATTACTCGAAATTTGCTCTTTCCGCGCGAAAAAAGCCGCGCGGTTTCCCACGCGACTTTAAATCCTACGTGTAGCCTTCCTTGTGTAAAGGGAGGTGGGTTTTGCTCTGCAAAACTCAAAGGGATTGTCTTTTATTCTGCCTTTTTATGCTCCGTAATGATCAAGCCGAGCGTTTCGATAATATCGCTTACCACGTGATTATCCACCTGCACCTTCACCGTACCCGCTTTTCTCTTGTTTTTACCGTTTAAATTCGACGCGCCAAGCATAAGGGATTGTCCTTCCCCACCGTAAGTAGTGATTTCCAAAACGAACGCGCTTTTGGTCAACAAATTAAGTCCGCCGACAAGCAAACCAATTCCAAAAAGCCAAAAAACAAACATCAACATTATTCCCGTCGTTTCGTCCATTTCGCCATCAACGCCCTGCACCATCAACACGATCCCAACGATAAACAACGCTATGCCTAAAATGATCATAATGATCCCCGCAACGGGCGAAGGCTTTTCATAAGCACAGCCAATTCCTTTTACCGCACTCATCGGGATTTCTTGCCGTTCGACTTTGCCCATACCTCTCGTGTCTGCCACGATCCTCTTGTCCGTCACGATAAGCTTGGAATGAGAGGTTTGTCCCTTCTTCGAAGCTTTCGCATACTCCCACTCTTTGATCAGAGTTTCTTCTTTTGCCAACTTCATTTTTTTATCTCCTTACAATTTTTAGTACAATTATCTTGTACTTTGAACATAATTATACAAGAAACTTGTACATTTGTCAAGAGATATGAAAACGAAAATTGCAGAAAATATAAAATTTTATAGAAAACAGTTAGGTTTAACGCAAGGAGCGCTTGCGGAGAAGCTTTGCGGAAAGAAGAGCCTCGTATCCAATTACGAGAACGGATACAGCACGCCCGATATTTTCACGCTTTGTCGGTTAGCGAGGATTTTCGATATCACGCTCGACGAGCTCGTCGAACCCGAATACGATCAAGACGAATGATTGTCATTGCGACCGGAACGACGGGGAGCGTTTTGCGGCAATCCCTAATTACGCAGTCCGTAAAGTCCTTGGGATTGCTTCACCCTATCGGGTTCGCAATGACACGAGAGCGGCTCCCTTGTGTAAAGGGAGCTGTCACGAAGTGACTGAGGGATTGTCAATCTACACCGTCATTGCGAGCGTAGCGCGGCAATCCCTAATTACGCAGTCCGTAAAGTCCTTGGGATTGCTTCGTCGTTTCACTCTTCGCAATGACGCGTAGTAGCTCCTGTCACTAAAAGCGTAGCGACGCGATTCGGTCTCAATTTTTCACTTCATTCTCTCGAACACCTCGAACTCACATTCTTTGCGAAACCGCTCCAACGCCCGAAGATATTTCTCGCTCAAAGTTAAATTATACCGCTGTTTCTCCTCGTAGGAAAGAGAATCGTAATAAGGCTTGTCCGTAAGCCTTCCGATCGCGTTGGACACCTCGCCTTCCTCCAAAAGCATACGCTTGACTTTAAGGTAAAATTCGTCCTCCGTTTCGCCCAAAAGCTTAGCGGAAACCTGTTCTTTAAAATACCGACCCGCTTTGGTTTCGTTCAAGCCCTGCTCTTTGGCGAGGCTCATTTTTTCTTTCATATCCGCGTGGCATTCCGCCCAAAAACCGCTTTTCATTCGTGATTTTGCGCTTCTTGCGAGCGCGCGCAACGTACGCTTGTCTTTTTCGGACATAATATCACCTCATATTTTATAGTTCTTCTTTTCCCGACAAAATTTGCAACAAAAAAGCTCACGTTCCCGTGAGCTTCTTTGGTTAATTTCTGCTTCTTTTTCTTGCCGCTTCGGACTTCTTCTTTCTTCTTACGGAAGGTTTTTCATAGAATTCCTTCTTGCGAAGATCCCCGATGATCCCGTCGCGAGAGCATTTTCTCTTAAAACGGCGCAACGCGCTTTCTACGTTCTCGTTTTCACCGACTCTTACAGTAGACATATTTTTCACCTTCCTTTGCCCAAAGCATTTGTGTTTACTCGACCATTATAACAGCTTCCCGCCCTTCTGTCAAGCTTTTTTTCGTGGGTTTTTCCACTTTTTTACACTATTTTTTCGCCTCGTTTCAGCCGCTTACCTTTTCGAAATCTTCGGCGGGATGCTTACACCAAGGACAGATAAAATCTTCGGGAAGCGCGCCTTCGTGGGTATACCCGCAGATCTTGCAAACCCATTTTTCCCCTTCGCCCGCTTTTGCTTGGGGCTTGGGCTTGATCTCGCTCAAATAATATTCGTAGGTCACGCTCTTGTCTTTGGAAAGGACTTTCCCTTCCGTCACTTCCGCGACGAACAGGGTATGCGTGCCGTAATCGTGCGTGCCGACCACCTTTGCCGACAAGAACGCGTTCGTTCCTTCGTCCACGTAATACAGCCCGTTTTCGCTTCTGGGGTACGCCGTACCGACGAATTTATCGGTATCTCTGCCGCTGGAAAACCCGAACCGTTCAAAGGTAGAAAAGGGGGCTTTTTCTGTCAATACGGAAGCGTTGAACACGCCCGTTTTACGGATAAGTTCTTCCGTGTAGTTGCTCTTATTGACGTATACGGTGATACGCTTGGGATTATCCGTGATCATCGCGACGGTGTTCACGATACAGCCGTTATCCTTTTCGCCGTCCTTCGTCGTTAAAACGAATAATCCGTAAGTAATTTTATACATAGCTTCTTTTTCGATCATTTTTCTTTCTCCTTCCTGTTTTATTTTTGATATAATGATATAGGGTCAAGGGGCGTTGCCCCTTGCGGATTGTAAAGGCAGAGCCTTTACGACCCTCTGTCAAGAGCCGCCGTTAGGCGGAATTGATGCCCAAATAAGAAAAGCGTCAGCTTTTCGTCCCCGCGGCTATGCCGCGAGATCGCCTCACGGCGAAAGGCGCAAAACTGCGTTTTGCTTTATTGAGTCCGATAATGCGGGGCGTTGCCCCTGCGCCCCACCAGAAACTGAGTTTCTGGACTTCCCGACGAATCGTCAGCCCAAACAACCTTTTTTATATAAAATCTCGTCGATATACTCGCAAGCCGTTTTCAGTTCTTCCACGCTTTGATAGTCCTTTTTATACGCCTCGATCAAAAGCGGACCGTCGAAGCCTACGCCCTTCAAACGCTCGATAAGCTCGGCAAAATCAAACGCGCCTTTCCCCGGCAAGACCATTTTTCCGTTCCCGTCGGTATCGGAAATATGCACGTGCGTGAGCCGCGCGCCCATTTCCTCTAAATATTCCGCGTAAGCTACGCCCGAAATGCGCGCTTGCTTGATATCCAGTACCCCGCCGAGCGACGGCACGGCTTCGGCGATCTTCGAAAATACCCCCGCGCGGTTATAGGTAGACCATTCGACGTTTTCAAGGCAAAGCCGCACGCCGTAACGCGCGCAAATTTCCGCGATCAGCGCAAAATTTTTCCGCATAGAGTCGAAATCGTCGTTTTCGCCCGAACGGGAGGCCTTTTTCACCCGCGCCGTACCGTGAAAGGTATAATGAGTCGCGCCGAACGCTTTCATTGCGCCCAAAGCGCGTTCCAACCAAGCGTACGCGTCCGCCCGCACCCGTTCGTGCACGGCGAAAAGCTGGGGTTCGAACTGCGTGTTCAAAACGTGCGCGGAAAACAGCTCCAACTCCCCTTTCACCGAAGCGAGCAATCGCCCGAACGCCTCGTCGTACTCGGAAAAGGAAGTCAAAAACACCTCCGCCGTTTTTACGCCCAAAGTATGTAAAAGAGGCAACGCCCCCTCGTTATTTTTTCTTAAAAACAGCGAAGCCGTCGAAACGCCCGTCCTCATACGCGCCCCTTACTTTATATAATACGCGCGATTTTCTTTGCGGGGTTTGGGTTCGGGGCGAATATCGGGATAGCCTACGATACAGTTCCCGATCCCCTCGTAATCCCCTTCGATACCGAGTTTTTTCAAGATCGCTTTGCCTTCGGGCGTTTCGAAGGTTTCCTTCGCGCGGTGTATCCAACACGCGCCGAGTCCTAACGACTGCGCCGCAAGCAGCATATTTTCCATCACGAGCGTGCCGTCGTATAAATAGGTAGGCGCGCTTTTTTCGGCAAGCACGACGAGTACGCAAGGCGCGCCGTAGAAAGGGTCGCTGCGTTTAAACGGGTCTTTCCCCGCGTTCAAAAAAGACAGCTCGTCGCGAAGCTCTTTATTCGTCACCGCAAGCACGATCGCGGACTGCGCGTTGAGTCCCGACGGCGCGCAAAGCCCCGCTTCGACGATCTGTTCGATCAGCTCGGGCGCGACGGGGTCGGTCTTATACTTTTTCACACTCACGCGTTCTTTGATGGTCTTTAACACTTCGTTCATAGTTTTCCTCCTAAATAACGTATACGGTTTATTTTATTATACCACAATTTTCCGATTTCGTATCCGTTTTTATGCAACTTTTTTGCGTTATTGTAAAAAATTCTATTCCCCCGCTTCACTGCGCACTTTGCCTCCCCGCATCAAAAAAGAAGCCCGCAGGCTTCTTTTTTCTTTACACTTCTTCGTTGATCCTTTTGACGAGCCTTTTCAGCTCCTCCGCGCACGCGAGGTTGACTTCCTTGTTCTCGCTCTCCACCATAATCCGAATTTTCGGCTCTGTGCCCGAGGCTCGCACCATCACTCTGCCTTTTCCGCCAAGGGTATTTTGCAATCTCGCCGTTTCCATCGCCAAAAGCTGACTGTTCATAATTTTCAGCTTATCGTCCACGGGAATATTCAAATTTACCTGCGGATACAAGGTAAGATCGAACAGCTCGCCGATCTTCGCCTTTTCTTCGATCAGCATATTCGCCACCGCGATCGCGGTCAAGATCCCGTCCCCCGTCGTGTGCAGGTCTTTCAGGATAATATGCCCCGACTGCTCCCCGCCGAGCGAAAGCTTCTTTTCCACGAGCTTTGCCAGCACGTACTTATCCCCGATATCCGTGCGGATAAACCCTATCCCGTGGTTTTTGAGCGCGACCTCGATCGCCATATTCGTGTGACTCGTGCCGACGACGGTATCTCCCGTAAGCCGACCTTGTTTCTTTAAATATTTCGCGAGCATATAAATGATCATATCCCCGTCGATCACTCTGCCCGTGTCGTCCACGACCATCAAGCGATCGGCGTCGCCGTCGAATGCAAATCCCAGATCGGCTTTATACCGCTTGACTCTTCCCACGAGCGTTTCGGGATACAGCGCGCCGCAATTTTCGTTGATCTTCATTCCGTCCTCGCTGCAACTGGACGCAACGACCTTTGCCCCGAGCTTTCTGAACACGCTCGGCGCGATTCTGCTTGCCGCGCCGTTCGCGCCGTCCAAAACGACGGTCAATCCGTCCAAGCGGGTGGCGCTCGAAGAAATCAAAAATTTCTCGTATTTTTTCGCGAGGTTCGGCTCTTTTTGAAACCGCCCTATCCGCGGGAAATCGTTGACCTTTTCGTGGATAAAACAACGCTCCACACGCTCCTCTTCCTTATCGCCGAGCTTATACCCTTGCGAATCGAAAATTTTGATTCCGTTATATTCCTTGGAGTTATGCGACGCGCTGATCACTACGCCGTAATCCGCGCCGAGCGTTTTCGTCAAATACGCCACGCCCGCGGTGGGAATCACGCCGAGATCCACGACGCTCCCGCCGCCCGCCATCACGCCGCTCGCCACCGCCAAGGTCAAATACTCCCCCGAAATACGGGTGTCCGACCCGATCAACACTTTGGGCGAGTCCTTCAAAACGGACAACGCGTTCCCGCATTTATACGCAATATCAAACGACAGATCCTCGTTCACGATCCCCCGAAGTCCGTCCGTACCGAAAAACAATCCCATTTCAGCGCACCTCCTTCAAGTACTCGTGCGCGCGGTTTTCCTTGACTTCTTGGCGCACCCGCCCGATCACGAACGCGTCCGAATTCACGTCCTCGGTCACCGTCGTACCCGCGCAGATATAGCTGTTTTTCTCGATCGTCACGGGCGCGACCACGTTGCAGTTGCTCCCGATAAAACAGTTATCCCCCACCACGCTTCGGCTTTTGGATTTCCCGTTATAGTTCACGAAAATCACCCCGCAACCGATATTGCAGTTTTCCCCCACGTCCGCGTCGCCCACGTACGCAAGGTGAGAAACCTTCGTGCCCTCGCCGATCACAGCGTTTTTGATCTCCACGAAATTTCCGATCTTCGCGTTCGACTTCACGTACGCCTTCGGGCGCAGCCTCGCAAACGGCCCAACGCTCACGCCGTCCTCCACCTGCGCGCTTTCCGCCACGCTGAAATGCACCGTACAATTCTTGCCGAACACGGCGTCTTTCAAATAATTGTTCGGGAGCAACACGCACCCGTCGCCGATCACCGTTTTGCCTTCCAAACGGTTGTTCTCGTAAATGGTGACCCCGTCGCCGATCACGACGTCCTCGCCGATAAAAATGCTCTTTTCATCGACGAGGGTCACGCCTTTACCCAATTTGCCCATACTTATTTACCTCCGTTTTTTCGTTTTTTGCCCCGAATTTAGAAATTGCGTTTTTCGGGCTTATTTCCTCTTTGAACAGTATAACAGTATATTTTACTCTTGTCAAACGAAATTCGTTCCGTGAAATCTCTCTATCCCTTTAAAATAAAGGGAATTTAATACTCTTTTTCCGTTTTTTGGGTTTACGCGTTTTGAAATTTCGGGGGTCGATTTTGAAAATACGAATACTTTTTCCGTTTCCTTACCCCTTAAAAGCGAAAACGCGTTTTCAAATTCCGCGGCTGAAAAAAAATTTTTCAAAAGACACGGAATTTTTCGTTTTTTGCATAAACTGATAGGGTAACGAAAAAAAGGAGGAAGGTATGAATCCGTTTTTAGAAAAACCCATATCTTTGATCGACAGTTTTCAAAACTGGAAGCAACTCTATCCCAAGCCCTATAACAAACACGAGGTAGACCCCTACACCAAGACCCGTATTATTTTAATGAACGGTACGGAGTTCGAAGCCAACTGGTTCTCGCACCAGTTCCAACGCCACACCGAGAACAACGACCTGCGCCGCGAGCTCGCGCTCACCCGCGCGATCGAGAAACAGCAACAGCTGAAAATTTCTCTCTTAAAGCCCATCAACGAAAGCCCGCTCGAACACACGATCGGTTACGAACAACTCGCCGTGGACTTAACCTCCGAGCTTGCCAAGCGCGAAAAGGATTGCTACGTGAAAAAAGCCCTCGATTTCGCGCTACTCGAAGACTTCGACCACTTATACCGCTACGCAAACCAGCTTGAAATGGAGCAGGGTATCGTCGCGGAACGGCTGGTCGGCAGATATACGGAAATTATGCCCGGCAGGCCCACGATCGCCCACCACCGCTTTGCAATCGACAACGTAAAACGCTGTATCAACGCGAAAACGGCGGATAAACAGACGGTTTTAAACACGATGATCATCACCGCCGCCGAACAGCAAACGATGAACTATTATATGAACGTCACCAACTTCGGATCGAACGACCTTTCGAGAAAGCTGTACGAAGAAATTTGTTTGGTCGAGGAAGAACACGTCACGCAGTACGGCTCGTTGATGGACGCGTCGGCAACTTGGTTGGAAATGCTTTTGTGGCACGAATACGTGGAATGTTACCTCTACTGGTCGTGCTATATGACGGAAACGGACGCGCGAATCAAATGCTTCTGGGAAGAAAACCTCGCGATGGAGATCGCGCACCTTCACAAAGCGGTCGAACTCCTCAAAAAGTACGAGAAAAAAGACTGGGACGACGTCATTCCCGACGGCGAATTCCCCAAGCCCATTTCCCTGCACGAAAATATCCAGTACGTGCGCGAAATTCTCGGCACGACGGTACAGTTCACGGGGCTTTTGGAGGATTATGAAAAGCTCGAAGATCTCCCTTCCGACGCGGACTTTTTCAAGTATCAAAAGATCATCAACCCCACGACGAGTATCGTGCCTTCGCACCTCGTGATCGACACGCATATCCGCCGTTACGGCAAGGACTATCGCTATCAAGTAGCGCAAAGCCCCGTCAAAGAGCTTCGCTCTCGCAACGAAGACAACACCTCGGTAGGCAGAGTCCCGGGCGCGGCGGAAAGCACCGACTTCACCTGCAAATACGACAAATAACCCGTTATCAAAAAAGGAAGCCCGCAGGCTTCCTTTTTTCATTTTCTTTCTTCGATCAAAATTTCGTCTATCCCGAACGGTGCAAACGAATATTCGTCCGTATATTCGGGCGGGTTTTGCTCCCCCCATTTCCCGCGGAAATGGAATCTTGCGGGATAAATACAGGTCGGGTCGCCTTCCATATTTAAATGATGCGGTCCGAGCATATTCCGAACGCTCGACTTCACCGCGATCTCGATCAGGTTTTCCCCCTCTTTCAAAAGCTCGGTGATCTCCGTTTTCTCCTGCAACACGAGGAAAACCTCTTTCCCGTTCGCGCGTATCTTCGCCGTCAAAAACTTACCCGTCAATCGCAAGCTCCGCTTTCCCTTTCCGTCGTAAACGTACTTCCCGCGCAAGATTATTTCCCCTTTAAAGAAGGGATAGCCCTGCTCGAAAAGAGGTTTTTTCAAAGCGGGATAGCCCCTTCGGGGGGATAACGAAAGATCCTTCTCCACCACGAACTCCCCCGTCAAATAGGCGTTGTTCAAGGTCGTATCGTAATATAAGCAGTTGACGAGGCTCTCCGTCGCCATCGGATCGAACAGCGCGAAATGCACCCCCTCGTGCTGATAATAAAACAGCTTGTATTCGAGGATATTTTCGCCGATTTTCAAGTCCGCAAGCGTCGCCTCGGCAAAGCTTTGATCAAACGAATTTTGCCTGAAAACGACTTGCTCTCCGTTTACCTTCACCCACTCGTACAACCCCTTTTCCATCACGAGCGTAAGCGGCGTTTCGCCGTTTAAAACGAAGCTTTGACGGAGATACAATTCTCCCTTGTAATTCTCTTTCAATAGCCCGTCGAAGATCTTTTGTATATTCTGCCGTTCGCTCCAATTCTCTCCGTCCTTGGAAACGCGCGCAAAATCCATCACCAAATAATTTTCCGTGATCGCCGCCACCGCAAAGTCGTCCGTGCAGTCGGTTTCCGCCTTTTTACTTTTCGGCAATTCCAACCCTTGGCATTTCAATAATATCATACTCCCGTGGGGCGGCAGCTCCGTTTCCCCTTCCACGCGCGAAAGGGCGAGCGTTTCAAGATCGAGCGTGGCGAACGCTTCCGCGTTCTTTAAGGTAAACCGCGAACTTTCCGTCGAAGAATAATTTTTTACGAAGAAAAAATCCCCCGCCTCCCCCCTTCTCACGTTCACGCCGCAATTTCCGTCCACGCAGAAAAAACCCGCGCGCGCGCCTTTCGCGAGCTCGTCAAAAGAGGTATTCGGGCAAAGCCCCATTTCCGCTTCCTCGCCGTCCACGAACGGAATTTCCCCTTCCGCGTACAGCTTCCCGCGGTAGCCTTTCAAAATTTCCAAAGTGCTCTTTGCAATCGTTTTCATCGGCGGAAGCATCACCGCGTTATAGCGGCAGTTCCCGACCGTCAGCGTTTCCCCGTCCGCCTTGCCGTGACGGGCTAAAATGCGCTCGTCCACGAGCTGATAGGTCACGCCTTGTTTTCGAAGCCGCAACAAAAATTCCTCGAACGCCTCGTCGAGCTCCTTCACGCTCTCCCCGTCCTCCTTGCGCGTATAATCGAGATACGCGCTTTGTATCGGGTGCAGCAACGCCGCGTCGCAAACCTCCTCCGTGTTCGCGATCAAACAGCCCAATTTCGCAAAATACCCGTTGAACTCGCGCATTTCTTCCAGCCAGTTGGAATGACTCGAAAAGGGGGGCGGAAAATCGTATTTCGCCATACCCGAAAGGGTGTAGGGAAACAAATGTTGGCAAGTAGTATTCACGCCGTTGAAATACTGGTATTCGGCAATGCTTTTCAGCTCCCGCGGCGTAACGTCGTACCCCGCGCCCGCAAACGTTTCGGTCAGCACCCGCTTTTTGCCGAGCTGCGCCGCCACGGAAGAAACCTGCTTTGGCGCGATCTCCGTGCCCTGCCGCCTATGCAGGGAATCGATCGCGGGAATATGCTCGTATTCGTAGCTCCCCATCACCCCCGCGCAGCCCCACATCTGCATAAACAGCTTGGTTTCTTCTAGCGCGTGCCCCGTGAGCAAGCACCCGTGCACCTCGCACCAGTCGTACAGCTTTTTATAATAATTTTCGGCAAACAGCTTATTCAGCGTTCGGTAGTATTTCACGCGGAAGGCGTACCCCTCTTTCTCGCGCTTGAAAAGCCAGATCAGCCCGTCTTTTACGTCCTCTCCGTTCTTTTCAAACTCCTCCGCGACCGTAAAAGAATAAGGCGTATCGCGGCGGTAATATTGCGGCTCGTCGGTAAAAAACCCGACGAGCTCCCGCCCGAAGCGCGAGGAAAAGCGCGCGTAGTACTTCTCGTGCGTTTCCTTGATAAACGCGTCCACGACGGCGGGGTTTAAAATATCCGTATTCGCGGGCGAAACGCCCAAATAAACACAGTGATATTCCCCCAACCCCTCTTGCTCGCCCAAAATCCGCTCGTAGGATTTTCCAACCTTTTTATAAACGGCAAAAGCCTCCTTATCGAAAGAAGGCTTAACTTCGTAGGTTAAAAACCTTGCGCGAAAGTCCTCGTTTTCGAGTAGCTTCCCGCCTACGAACCCGCTCGGATATCCGTTTTCGTCGTAAATCCAAGCGTCCATTTTAAGGCTTTTCGCCTTGTTTAAACAGGCTTCCACGCACGAAAACCACTTTTCGCCGAGGTATTCGGTTTTCAGCCCCGCGCGCGCGTGCATAATAAAACCGCCCATTCCCGCTCGGTGCATCTCCTCGATCTGCCGCACGAGCTCTTTTTCGTCGAGATCGCCGTTCCAGCTCCAAAAAGGAAAACTTTTGTGTTCCTTGCTTTTTTCCTTAAAAAGCCGTTCGAGCTTTTCCGTCGCCGAATTTTTCATCTTACAAAACTCCCGTTTTCCCCACTCGGGGGAAAAGCCCCCGTTAAAAAGGGGGCTTTATTTTTTTACTTTTCTTTTCCTCAGCCGATAAACACGGGTTCTCCCGTCGAGGTATTCCAATACCCGTTAAAACCGTCGAGCGAATTCGCCGTGTTTTTTAAGTAATCAAGATATTCCGCTCTCGTCGCAAACACGAATTTTCCGTACTTTTCTTCATACGCCGCTTCGTTTGCTTCCGTCGCGCCCACGCAAATGGTAGGCGTTCTCGTTCCATCGCCGTTATAGACGAAATAGGTATGATCGAGAACGATCGTCGTGATCACGCCCGTATTCGCCGAGATCATACCCCACTTTGCAAAGCTCGCGTCGCTCGCACCCGTATCGTAGATATCGAACACGCAGTTTTTAAGGGTGATCGTATCGTTCGTGCCGTGCGTAAAACAAGCTTCCGTCGAAGCTTCCGCTTTGTTGGCGAGATCGAACTTCACGTACACGTTTTCCACCGTAAAGTTCCCGCCGGAGATCTGTTGCGTAATCAGTCCTCCCGAACCCGTCATCTTAGCGACTTCCCAGCCGAGATTTCTGATCGTCGCATTCTTTACGAGCTGGAAAATACCTCCGTAACCGATCGCGATCCCTTTGACCGTGTGCCCAAGCCCGTCGAGCGTACCCATAAACGCGTCCTTTCCCGCGAGGATCTGCAAACTCGAATATTCGCCCGTTCTTCCGCCGAGCGGATAGATCCGAAGCCCCGACAAATACGCGCAATACATATACAACGGACTCGTCGCACTGTTCCTCGAATTATATTCGCCGTAAGAAAAACCCGTGAAATCGATATCCGCGCCGAGCACGGTATACCCGTCCTTGATAAGCGGCATAAAGCCCATAAACTCTTCCGCCGTGGAGATCATATGATCGGCGACCTTCACGTTCGCGAACACCGCGTATTCGTCCGAATAGATCTTCCAGCTCTTTACCTTGGAATCGGAAGCGGTATACGCCGAAATATCTACCCCGCCGTTTTCGTCCGAGATCACCTCGCCGCTTTCCGTATCGACCACTTTCACAACCGTCTTGCCGCTGTTTGCTCCAAACACCGTATCCGCCGCAAAAACGAACGCCGAATTTTTCTTCCATTCGTACGCGCCCTTGCCCTCGTTCGCCTCTTTATCGATCACGATCCCGTCATAGCGGGCAACGTACAGCGTTTCTTCAAGCTCGACCGCGGGCATTATCACGCTCACGGTAACGTACCCCTCGAAGGTATCGCCATCGCCGACGGTAGCGGAATACTTAATCTTCGCTTCCCCTTCGGCAACCGCCGTCACGTTCCCGCCTTCAAGCGAAACGAACTCCTCGCCCTCGGCTACCGACCACGAAACGCTCTTTTCCGTTCCGTTTTCAAACACCTTCGCTTCCAGCGCCGCGGTCTTTTGGTACTCCACGCCCGCCAGCTCTTCGGCTGTATACAACGTAAGCTCCTGCGCCGAAACCGTCGAAGTCACGAGCGGTTTCACCGCAACGGTCAAAACGCTCTCCATCGAAAGCGATTGCACGCCGTTCCAGCTCGCGATCGCCTTGATCGTCGCCGTACCGTACGCGTTCCCCGTCACCAAGCCGTCCCCGCTCACGCTCACCTTATCCGCGCCCGAAAGCACCGAAAAGGTCACCTTCGCGCCGTCTACCGCCTCGCCCTTATAACTCACGACGGGCTGAATCTGGAACTTCCCGTTCAGGAAGATATCCACCGCCTCGTTTCCAAGCGACAGCATAGGCACGCTTCCGCTCGAAACGACGTTGATCACGCAGGTATCGAAAATTTCCCCTACCTTCGCAGTGATCGTCACCGTCCCTTCTTTGAGCGCGTACACCGCGCCGTCGTCCTCGTCCACCGTCGCGATCGTCGAATCAGAGCTCTCCCACTTCGCTTTTTCGGTGGAATTTTTAACCTGCACGCTAAGCTCCGTCCCCTCGAACAGATCGAGCGTAGCCCCGCTTTGCAAAATATCCACGCTCACGGGCTTGGGCGTTTCGCCGCCGTTATTACCGTTATTGCCGTTTTGATTCTCGCCGCAAGCGACGAGCGACCCAAACGCCGCCGTCACCGCGACCCCGCAAAGAATTTTCTTAAATTTTTTCATATTTTTCTCCTTATCCGTTACACACCCCAGAGTTCAAACAGCCCCGAAATCGGTCTTCCTTCCCTGTACGCGCTCATTCCTATAAGCTCCATATCCGCTTTGGTAAGCAATTTAAGTTCCAACAGCTCGGACGGGTTCATCGTCGCGCCGTAGGTCGTGATCAGCATATAATTTACCCCGATCCGTTCCAACACGATCTGCTTATACAGCTTGTCGTATTCCGCTTTATTGCTCTTCAAGCCCTCGATCTCGATCAAAGCCGTCTCGATATCGTCGCGCCAACCGCGAAGCAAGCGTTCGGGGAAGAACTCCTCTTTCGTAACGGTCTCGAAAACGGCGTTGTTACCTCCAAAGTTCTCTGTCGCCGTGATCACCGCACAATGCGTTCTGAACTCCTCGAAAAGGGTCAGCATCGTGTCCGAAGCCGCGCCGTACACGTTTTCAAAGAACTTCTTCGTCAGCTCCTCTTGGTTCACGTTCTTGTTCCACGAATATTTGCTGATTAAGTACACTTTCAGCGAAGTCCACCAGGTCGAACCGCCGTACTGCACCTGCCCCTGCTCGTAGATGTAATAGATATTCAGCTTCTCCATCACCTCGTAGAAATCCTGCATCGTGTTGAAGGAATCGAACGGCGCAAAGAAATCGTTGAAGTTCGTGTTATACGTCCACACGAAGATCTTATCCGAGATCGCCGACCAGCCCTGAATGGACTCGTAGTAGGTCGTGTTGTTCGGTCCGTAGAAGCTCGACTGATAGTCCACGTTCGTATCCGCCCAGTACACGTACACGCCGTCGCGGCATCTCAGCCCGTCGATCGCCTCGTATTCGCCCGTCGTTTCGTTATATTGCACGGGCGCGGCGTTCGTGCCGTAGTAAGCAAAGAAGGTGATATAGAATTCTCTTTCGATCTCGTTCGCCTCGAAATAGTCCTCGATATATTCGTACAGATCGTTGCAGAACAGCACCACGCTCGCCGAGTTCGCGTTGTATTTTGCAAGCGAAGCCTTGCACTCGTCGCATTGACACCAAGTCACCCCGTCGCTGTGCCCTAAATGCAAATACTTTTCTTCACTCGTCATCAGCTTTTCGATACATTGATCGCCGAACGTTTGCAGCATCGCCTGATACTCCGCCTCGTCGCCGCGCGCATAGTAGCAAAGCTGCGCGCCGTCCGTCGAATACCACTTGGGATGATAAGAAGAATCTACGCAATCGGTAAACTCCTCGTACGTTCTCGTATCGTCCTCCGCCTTGTCGTTAAAGCACTCGTGCGCCTCTTCGTTCTCACATTCAAACCCCGCGTTATACGTATCGGGGGGCAGGAAGCGGAAAGCGTTGTGGTTGGAAACCGTGCCGTTGAAGGTCTTGATAAAGATATCGTCCTTCGGGCGCAAACCCATTCTCAGCTCGTCGCGCGTGTTTAAAATACTCGCGTGCAACATCGAACGGTATTGCATATCGGGATAATCCAAAATATCGTACTCCACGAGCTTGACTTCCTTCACGTTCTTATCGAGGGAATAGAAACCGATATAATAATGCTCGTAGTTAAAGGTCTGCCCGAGCCATTCGTACGCCGCGTACAGCGCGCCCCACTCGTCGCAGGAAGCAAGGTAGATCGTATCCCCGATCGTGCGGATATTGAAGCCCGCTTCGCCCAAAACCGATTCGTCTAGCTCGATCCCGCTATTTTGATAAAGAGTCGTGTTTCCGACGGAAATATACTTGCCCGCCGAAACCACGTTCGAATCGGTAATAATTTCCATCGTAAAGCCCGTCGCCTCTTCGATAAACGAAACCAGCTCGTCTGCCGCCGTCGCTTCCATCTCCTTCGCCGCAGTAGGGATCACGATCTTATAATCGGACTTCCCGTTCTGCATAAAATATTTATCCGTTTCCACCGCGGAATATCTTCTTTGCCCACCGAGCACGATGGATTTATCCGCCGTCTCCGCGGGCTCTTCCACGCCCGGGTTCGAACCGCCGTTGTCGCCGTTCGTATTCCCGCCCGCGCCCTCGCAATCGCAAGCGGTAAACGCGCCGAGCGCAAAGCTCAAACAAAGCGCGGATGAAAGAACTTTTTTAAATATGTTTTTCATCGTCGTTCCTCCTTATTTCACTATGACGGTATAGCTCGCCGTCACCATATTGCCGTTGCCGTCGTACGCCGTGTAGCTCACGGTATACGTGCCCGCCTTCGTAGGCGTAAACTCGCCGTCCGAAACGTACGAAATCACCCCGTACGGGTCTTTCACGCAAACGTGCACGGAAATATCCGCCGCCGCGCTCACGTTATCCTCCACGGTCGCCTTGGCAACCTTGATCGCCTTGCCCACCGTGCCGATCAACACCTTGTTCGAAAGCTTGATCGTGGGTTCTTCCTCGTCGATTACGTACAGGAAATAATTATAAGAAGAGCTCTTTCCTCTCACGTTCCAAGCAAAGTAATCCGTCCATTCGAACTTCACCTCGTACCCGCCGTATTCCTCAAGCGTGAAGGTATAGCTTCTCGAAGGGTCTTGCGTGCCGTCGAGCACTACGTTATCGTCCGTCGTCACGTAGCTCTCCCCGTCGGGCTTATACACCGCCATCGAAAAAGTCAAATCGGTCGAGAACACGTCGCCCACGTAAGAAGCAGGCAAAGTGATCTTCGTACCCAACGCATACGAGCCGTTCACGTCCGCGTGCGCAAGCTGAGGCATAACGTTGTCCGTCGTCGTCGGGAACGCCTGATTGTTGATCTGCTCGATCGCAAAGGTCGCTTCGCCGCCGTTACCGAAAATCTCTACCGTAAGATCGACTTTATCCTTTTCAAACCCGTCAAACTCCCGTCCGTCAACCGTTTTCGCCGCCGCTTTTTCTACACTCTCTCCGAAGATGAACGTTTTCGTCTCGTTGTTATAATCGATCAAAAATCCTTCGCTCTCCGAGAATCGGCAGGGAATTTCAAACGCCGCGCCGCCGTTGATACTGCACGTCTTATCCGTAAAGCTGAGAACGATCTTATCGTTTCCGTATCTTTCCGAAAGCACGATATTCAACCCCGTAATGCCGCCGTAAGCGCGGAATTCCAGCTTCAAATTCGTCGCGAGAAGGGTGTTGATATAATCGAGCGTGCCCTTTTCGTCCGTCGTCGTGTACGAGATATTTTCTCCCGTATTCACTCTGCGGCTGAACGTGCCTTCCTTTTCATAAAAATACGCGCCCGCCACGAGACTCTTTCTTTCAGCCCCGTTCACGGTCGTGGTTTCCACCACGTTTACCACGGGGATATCGTACGGAAGCTCCGTTTCGCCGAGCTTATAAATTACCTTCACGGTATTTGCCGCCGCCACTTTATACGAATTGCCGTTCAACTTCGTCGCGTTTTCCGCGCCGTCCTCCGCAATCCAAATTTCCGCCGCCGTTTCCGTCGCCGTGCCGCTCGCAATCTCGTAGCCTGCAAGCTCGGGCAGGGTATAGCCCATTCCTTTAATCATATAGCGGGGCAGAATCGCGCCGTCCAAAAATACGGGCTTCGCGCCTGCTGTCACCGTAAGCGTAGCCGTTTCTACCACGTCGAACACGTAGTTTACGTAGCGGTAAGAAATTTCGTATTCTCCCGCGTCAAGGGGCAGGAATTTCCCGCCCGTCACCTCGTACGCCTTTCCGCTTCCCTTATGCTTCGCCGAAATCGTCAGCTCTCCGTCTGCCGTCCCGTTCGTCACGCTGCATTCGGGAACGTTGACCTGCGCGCCCGAAACGTAAGTTCCCGAAGCCGCCGCGATCGTCAGCACGGGCTTGATCTCCTCTTCCGCTACCGCAACGATATCGACGCGTTCTCTCGCCGTTCTTCCGCTCTCATCGCTCGCCGTATAAACTAACGTATACGTGCCCGCGTACGGGGTTTCCAAATACCCGTCCGCAATCGGCATACCGATCGCCATATTCGTATTGTAGTTATAATACGCCGTGACCTCCACGTCGCGCACGCCGTCTTGAAGATCAAACGCCGTCGCCTCGAAAAGCTTATAACGCCCGCCTACCTTAGCTTTGGGCAGCTCGCCCGATGCAAACGCGCCTTTGTCGATCGTAAGTACGGGCGCATTCGTATCCGAAAACGAAGTTTCTTCGAAATCCTCGCCCATAAATTCGGGGAAGAACAGCCTTGCGCTCGAACCCGTATACCCCGAAGCGGTAATCGAAAGGCGCACCTCGCCCGTCGTGAAGCCGTTCCAGCCCGTCACCATATAGCTCTCGTCGAGGTCGGCGATCAAGCCGCCGCCCGAAAGATTGTGCGAAGTTCTTCCATATACCGCCTTCGAAGCGTAATCCCACGAAAGGGAAATCAGCTGTTCCCCGGGCGCTTTCTGAACACTGCCGGTACTTTTCCCTTGTCCGCTATACGAAAAGTTCAGCCACGCGCCGTACTGCCCGCCGCGGTAAACGGAATAATATTTCCCGTTCACTTGGATATAATTCGGGTTTTCCTTACCTTGCTGATGCAACCCAACCAGAGTCTGCCCGGGCGCTTTCGCCTGCATATAAGTATTCACAACCGAGTCGCCGTTCTGGCGATTGACGACGGTCACGGTATTGCTCTCGTCGTAGATATCCGTAAACGTGAAGGTCAGCGAGGTTATATCCGCCGTCCCTTCCCTTGCGGGGATCACGAACAGATCGAACAGATTGTCCGTCGCTTTAAGCTCGTTCAGGTCGATCACCTTGTTATAGCTAAACGTTTCCCCCAACGCAAGGTCTACCTGTAAGCCCTCGTAGGTCGCGTCGTTGCGGTTGGTATACGAGCCTTTCGCAATCACCGTCTTTTCTCCTGCGGAAAACACCTGTTTGGAAACGGCGAAGGAAAGCTTTTTGGAAAGAATTTCTCCGCTCTCCGTTTTCGCCTTATACTCCACCGTATACGCCCCGCCTTCGGTAAAGGTGTAGGATTCCAAATCCACCACCGTGCCGTTGGGCAAGGTCAAAAACGCGTTCGCGTCGTATTCCTTACCGTCGTAGGAAATTTTCACGTTCGGCAAGCTCACCGTATCGCCTATCGCGTAATTTTCCGCAATTTCGGGCGCGGTCACGAACGCGATCTCCGCCAAAGCGGACTCGTTCGCCCAAGTCCCTGCGCCTATGCCCGCGCCCACCGATAAAAGGGCGAGCGCGCTCAGCGCGAATGCAAATTTTTTATAACCTTTTTTCATTATTCTTTAACACCTCCCATAGATAAGTTCCCCATCAGCTTGTTTCTGAACGCGATGAACAGAATCAAGATAGGAATAATCAAAAACATACTCGTCATCATTCGAAGCGGCGGCTCGTTGAAGGGATATTCCCCGTTCGGGCCGAGCGCTACGTTGTGGCTCGTAACCTGCTGTACGCCCATCGCCAGCGTGGGATAGGAAGGAATGTACAGCAACGAAACCTGATAATCGTTCCAAATTTCCACGAAGTGGATCAGCATAACGGTAAAAAACATATTTTTCACTAGCGGCAAAATCACGCTCACGAAAATACGCATTTCCGAAGCCCCGTCGATAGAAGCCGCCTCCGAAAAGTCCTTCGGGATCGCCCGATAGGTCGCCGAGAAGGTCAAAAAGTACAGTCCGAGGAAATTGAACTTTTGCAGCCACACGCCGAGGAAATTATCGTAAAGATTGATGGTGCGCAAAAACGCGAGCATCGAAGGCTGTGCGCCGACGATCGGCAAAATCATCGTCACGATCACGATTCCGTTCAAAATCTTCGAATAGAAATAATCGTATTTCACGCACGCGTACGCCACCATACAGGGCGCGAGCGTCATCAAAAGCGCCCCGCCGACCGCGTATAACAGCGTGTTGGAAAGCATACCGAACAGGTTCACCTGCCCGCCGACGATCTTATCCGTGTTTACCGTGTAGATAAAGTAATTCCAAACGGTCGAGATATTCTCGAACTGCCATTCCTCGGGCAAGCCGAGCACGGAGTTAAACTGGAAATCGTCCACCGTTTTAAACGCCGTGATAAAGCCCCAGAACAAAAGATATAGCATACAGAATACGTACAAAAGGAGCACGGCGCAAATCACCGTATTGAAAACGCTGAATTTGAATTTCTTTTTCGTGTTCGTCATTTTCTTTTCCTCCTTTTACGCGAATTTCTTGCCGAACTTATTCAAAAGCCAGCGAATCCCGAGCGTCAACGGCGCGCACACCAAGGTCAGCGTGATACCGAGCGCGGAAAGCGAAGGATATTCCGCCCACGTCGCCGATTTTGCCTTCGCGAACAGATAATATCCGAAGGTATAATGCTTGCTGCTCAGATTCCCGCCCGAATTATTGCCGTAGAAATTATACAAGCTCATTTGGTTGGTGAACATACCCGCAACGCCCACCACGATAAAGGTGATAATCGTAGGCAACACCAAGGGCACGACGATAAACAAAAGCTCCTGCCACGGCTTGATCCCGTCGAGTTGACCCGCTTCGATCAAGGATTCCGAAATCCCGCTCATCGTCCCCACGTACATCAACACCTGCGTGCCGAAACCCATAAAAATGGTATAGAACAAAATCGTGCCGAACTTGGTATCTTGGTTGGAGAACAACCCCTGTTCGAGCCCGAAAAGCTCGGGAATCCCCGCGTCGCAGAAATACATATAGATCGTAGAGAGCACGAGCCCCGACACGATCGACGGCATAAACAAGAACACCTTGAACGCCCCGCTCAAAAAGCATTTCTTATAAATATAGTAAGAAAAGATAATCGCGAGAGGAATCCCAACGAGCAGAGTAAACGCGTAGAGAATCAAGGAATTTTCAATCATATCCCCAAGAATCTTGCTCGCGATCACGCTGTCGGTACTGCCGAACATAAACGCTTCCTTAAAAGAAGCAAAGCCGTTAAATTCGTACGCCGCCTTATCCACGTTCCATCTTTGAAACGCGAGCATAATCGAATTAAAGTTCACGTAAATATAAAAGAAAACGAACTGAATACTAGGCAGTGCGACGAGCGCAATATAGAATAACAGCTGATTTCTTTTCTTTTTGGCGAGGGTCGCCCCGCCTTTTTTGATTTGCGTAGCCAAAATACTTTCTCCTTACTGAATATAAGTATATAAGTTAAATTTTTCCTTACGGAAAAGTTAATTTTCTTCGAAGTGAAATTTTTGCTAACGCAAAAGTGAATTTGCTTCGCAGTTGCAGTAGAATTTTTATACCTCTACTTGCGCCACAGGCACAAACTTCACTTGATTTATCAAACTTCACTTCGCCACGAAAATTCACTTTTTGAAAAAATTCACTCAAAAAAGCCCCGTATTCCCGAAAGAATACGGGACTTCTGACCTTTATCGCTTAGTCTACCCAATTTTCGGGTTCTTTCACGATCTCCTCGGGAGACGTTCTGATTACGTCGTTCTCCGCAATGAAAACCACTTTAAACATAAGCCGATTATATTTCTTCATCTTTCCGTCCTCCTTATTCCGTAATACCCGCATACTGCTTCAAAAGCGCCACTTGATCGGCGTCGTATTCCACGACTTCGTCCAAGTAATCCTGATATTCCGCCGTCGCTACCGCTTTGATCGTGCGCGCGTTGTATTTCTCCGCTTCTTCCGCAGAATAGTCCGCGAAAATCTTCGCCGTCGTGCCGCCCTCGTATGTCACCTCGATATACGAAGCGCATACGAATTCCTTAGCGTAGCTCGTTTCTTTCAGATCGGTCATCGTGAACCATACATAGCCCTTGCCCATATTCTCCGCGCTGACCGTCTTCAACGTGCTGTTGTTGCTCGCCGTCTGAATACCTTGCTCTAAGCTCTTGCCCGTCAGCTTCTCCAATGGAATAATATACCCTTTCCACGTAAATTCTCCAAGCTCTTCCGTTCCCGAAAGGTTCGCCTTGAATCGGATCCCGCCAACGCCGTTCACAGCGTCCTCGGTCACCACGCGCACGCCCGCGCCGTCCGTAAAGTTAAACGTAACCTCTACCGTCGTCAGCGCGATATCCGCCGTCGCCTCTGCGATCTCGTACCCCGCGGGATACAGCTCTCCGTTCATCTTATAGCCTACGAATACCTTCCCGTCCGCCGAAGCCGTGCCTTGGGGAAGCGTGTAAGCTTGCCCCTTGATCACCCTCGCGATCTCTGCGCCGTCCACCGTCACGGAAATTCTTTCCAAAGCCGTCGCGTTCACGACGATCTCGCAATCGATCTTAACGTCGGTATTACCGTAGTATTCCGCGATCGTATAGGTCGCCGCAAGCTTATTCTCGCCCGCCGCAAGCGTACCCTCGGTAGATTTGAGCGCATACCCCGCAGGAATTTCCAACGCGCTGATTGCCACGCCTTCGGTGCTTTCAAGGGAAGCGTTATAAACTTCGTTCACGATCGGCGCGTTAATACCGCCGACGGAAGTACCCGCGTCCGTCGAGCCATACGCCGTTTGAATCGCTATGTACCTATAATCCTGCGAGCAACCCTCCGTTGCATAAGTAGCCGAATCATAACCCGTTCTGTTTGCAACGGAAGTATCTTCAATCGTATAATCGTACACGACCGTGCTCGTAGTTTCGTTATAAACGTACCAACGAACGTAAGTTTTCATCGTTTCATCTTCGAGAACGTCGTATGCACCGAACGTAATCTTCAACACGTCGCCCGCCGTGCAAACAGCGTTATTCGAAGGAGTCGCTCCGCCTTTTACCGAATCAGTATCAGTGCTCCCACTCTTATACCCGTAAATCCAGACCGCCGTCGCGCCCGTGTAATTTGTATTCTTCTTGAAGTCAAGGCGATAACCCGTGTATGCGGTAATATACCCCGTATTACTATTCATACGCGCATAGAAGCTATGCGATTGCTCTTGCCAAGTCATACGGAATTGCACGACGGTATCTTTCGTCGTATTCTTGATAAACGTACCGAGGTGGGCAGTTCCTTCGCTTTTGGTACTGATATTTCCCGAATAAGCGTTCGCACTGTTTTGATAGGCTTCGTCGTCTTCGAGAGAAGCGTATACCACCGTGCCGTTAGCGTTCGATCCTTTTACGCTCCATTCCGTACCCGATCCCAACAACGTCGTATCCGACACAACCGTTTCAAAATCTTCCGTCGAATCCACGAGATCCTCGATCTTCGTAACGCTGTAAGCCGTTGCTTCCACCGTCACCGTGCAGTCGATTTTCACGTTCGTGTTGCCGTTATATTCCGCAAGCGTATAGGTCGCCGCCAATTCGTTCGCGCCGACCGCAAGCGTTGCGCTCGTATCTTTTAATGCATAGCCCTCGGGAAGCGAAAGCTCCGAAACGGAAGTCCCCACGCCGTAGCTTTCTTCTACCGTAAGATCGTATTCGTCGTTAATGATAGGTGCGTAAACGCCTTGAATAGACACGGGGTTGTTATTCGCCCCGGTTACCCCCGTTTCGCCGCCAATCGTCATAGTCGTGACGGAAAAAACGTTCTTGGTACTCGTCGAATCGGTTTGCTTTAAACCGTCGTTCGCAGCGGAAACAGTATCTTTTTTATTAAACGTCTTGGTATAGTTCCTGGTTTCATTAACCACTTTGAAATATACGTAAGAACCTTCGCCTTCCGTAGACGAATCAACCGTACCGTCGCCATTCAAATCGTAAGTCGCGTCCGCGTCGTATACGCCGTATGTGACAAGAACGGAATCGCCTTGTTGAAATTGCCCAAGCGTTCCCGCATCACCTTCCTCAGTCGTGTAATTCGTAGCATCTAAACTAATACTTTTTCTTGTATTACTATTTGTATAAGCCCAAGTATAGAATGTTTCACGATACCCGGAGGTACTGCTATATTGCTCTTGCAGATAACACATATACCCCTCGGCGCTTGCAGGTTGCGTTCCCGTTTTCATCGTCGTCCTGCGAGCCCAAAATTCATAATAACTACGGGGCTCGTAAGTAAAGCGAAGTTGCACCAAATCGTTTTGACCGCCTTCGAA
>JAFURH010000006.1 GCA_017471945.1 Clostridia bacterium
GGCGCTGATTGGGTGGGGAATCCTTTACGGACTGACGTTTTCTTTTGAAAGCTCGGTGTTTTGGTATGCGCTTCTATACGGCTTCTTATATTTTTTAGGGACGATCGGATTTATGTACGCTTTGGATTACGGTCCATTGTTTTTATCCAATCTCTTTGTAAGTCTATCTTCTATCGGCACTGTAATTTGGGGCTTTGTTTTTTGGAAAGAGAAAATAAATTTTGTAGTCGTCAGCGCTTTACTTCTTGTCATTTTATCCGTATTTTGTTGTCTTTATCAAAAAACGGATAACAAAAAAACAACCTTTTCGTGGAAATGGTTGTTTTACGTCCTTTTGGCATTCATTGGGAACGTCGGGCTAAGCGTATTAACAAAAGAGCAACAATTGCGCTATAACGGTCAACACGGAACGATGATGATGTTTTTCGGTATGATTATCGTAGTGCTCGTTTGCGGCTTTATGTTTTTCAAAGAAAAAAAACAATACAAAGACTCTCGCGTTAAGGTAATCGAAACGACAAAAAAACAAGGCGTCTTTCCGCTCCTTGCAGGCGCTTGCAACTTTCTTTATAATTTCGTCGTGCTTGTCTTGGTGACGACGGAGATTTCCAGCAATCTTTTGTTTCCGTTTCTCGGAGTCGGTACTCTCATTATGGTGACGTTATCCTCGCGGATACTGTTTAAAGAAAAAATAACGGCTTTACAATGGTTCGGGATTATTGCAGGGATCACCGCCGTATTCTTATTGGCTTTATAAAATGGTATTGAAAATTGAACTTTCCAAAAAGCTACAATCAAGCGTTTTCAGTCTTTTGGGAAAATATTCCTTGCGGGAGTTGCCAACGATCCATTATTACGACGATAGATTTTCTCTACGATTTCTTTTCTATTGATTTTATCTTGTTCAAACTTCGTCATTTGTTAAAATGCCCTCTTAATTCAAATTATTTCTTATCAAGTGTTTTTCCATAGACCGCAATCAAATAATTGACAATCGCACTGCAACACACTAACATAAATTGTGCTTCTTCAAAAGTAACATTACTTGTAAAAAGTCCCTCACTATGGCGAATCCCACCTTGATCGGAAGTATATCCATATAAAGAACTAATAGATTTTTCTAATGCACTATGAATTTGCAATCCGTTTTCTTTAAGTTTTTTAATCGCTTCTCCCAATGTAGCTTTCTTATCATTAGTAACAATTTGACAAATGGACTCTACGGCACTTATGCTTTCTTTAATTGCCTTTTTATAATCTTTATTTTCTCTATCCGCAAAAAGTTGAGAGCTTTCTGTATATGGCTGCGACAGCCATCAAACTTATTATGGCAAGCTTTTTCTATGGTTTCCAGCTCCGCTTTATCCGTAATCTTGACAAGTTGTCCGTTAACAAAACGATAACCAACATATTCTCTTTCAAATAAATTATTAAAGACTAGATATGAGAATACTTTATTATCCAATACTTCGCTTACAGCTTTTTGGTCGTTATAGAAATAGCTTACAAGACCCAACTTATAATATATCGATTCCTAATCAATAAAAACAAAAAAACGCCTATGAAAGACTTTACCTCGTCTTCCAGCGGCGTTTCTTTTTGCCCGACCTTATTTAATTAAATAAAAGAGTGCCGTACTTGTGAATACGGCGCCTTAGAAGATACCCATCTCGCAGGTTGTTACACCGCCAAAAATCCATCGAATGTCATTGTAAGCGAAATACAGTATACCTCTACACAGGAAAGTATACATTCGATAGCAGAAAAAGATTCGTGATACAATTTTTCTATATTCATAAATCTCAATAGATAATTGCTTTTCTTGTGAAGGTCAATTATATGTTTTTCTAATTCTTGCCTATTCATTGTTATAACAACTCAGAATTTTAATAAATTCAGTTAATTTCTCGCTATCGTCCACAAAATCGCAAAAAAGCATAGGCTTTGCGCCGTCGTACGGAATAGCGTATTCTGCGTTCGGTAATAATTCTTTTGCTTTTTCGGTAGGTTTAATCAGCAACCTATCGTCATAAATACCGCCGAACAATACGCCGTTTGCGTATAGCAGGTATTCGCCCATCATTTTTTTGTGGGTTATCTCCGCGTCGTTGATTTGCCCTAAAACAAAGTCTAAATATTCTTTCGTGCTTGCCATTTTTTACTTCTCCATACCGCAAGAATAGCATTGTTTGGATAATATTTCTTCGTTTTTGATACTGCTATACAGTCTAAACCCACCCGCAAAGTTGTAAGCCTCAAAGCCGTTTTGCATTAAAATTCTCGTCGCCAAATAGCTGCGAAGCCCGCTTTGGCACATAACGTAAATTTTTTTACTTTTATCAAGTTTGCCTAAACGATCTCTCAAATCGTCCAGCGGAATATTGATAAACCCGTCCGCTGCCCCACGCATATATTCAAACGGCGTGCGCGTATCCAGCAAAATGACGTCGTTTCTTTCGCGCAAAACGGGAATATCTTCGTAATAAAACTGTTTTACAATCCCGTTTTTCATATTCTCTGCCACAAAACCTGACATATTTACGGGGTCTTTTGCCGAAGAATATGGCGGCGCGTACGCAAGGTCTAAATCCTTTAATTCGTCGGCTGTCATACCTGCCCGTATTGCCGTTGCGATAACGTCGATTCGCTTATCCACGCCGTCGTAGCCCACGATTTGCGCGCCCAAGATCTTATACGTTCCCTTTTCAAAAAGGAGTTTTACTGTCATTGCCGTTGCGTTCGGGTAATACCCCGCGTGCGAGCTTTGCGTTAAAATAATTTTCTCGTACGCGTAGCCGTTTGCTTTGGCTTGCGCTTCGTTTATACCCGTCGTCGCTACCGTCATATCGAACAGCTTGATCACGGACGAGCCTTGCGAGCCTTTATATTCGCTATTCAGTCCGCAAACGCTATCCGCAACGATACGACCTTGCTTGTTCGCAGGTCCTGCCAAGGAAATTACGGAATCTTGTTCGGTGATAAAATGTTTTACTTGAACGGCGTCCCCCACCGCATAGATATCGGGAATAGACGTTTCCATTTTTGCGTTGACTTTGATCGCGCCCTTTACGCCGAGTTCTAACCCTGCCTTTTTCGCAAGGCTGTTTTCGGGCGTTACGCCTATGGAAAGCACTACCATTTCCGCGCTGAGTTGCCTTCCGTCCGCAAGTTCAAGCGATACGTGGTCGCCCGTAACTCTCATTTTATTCGCATTTGCGTTCAGCAATAATTGTACGCCGTGATAACGGAAGTTGGCGTGGATAAAGGACGCCGTGTCGCAATCGACGGTTGGCAAAAGATGATTGCCACGCTGAATAATCGTCGTTTTAATTCCCCTTTCCGCGAAATTTTCCGCCATTTCAAGCCCAATAAACCCACCGCCGATCACGACTGCCGTTTGGGGCTGTTTTTGTTCTACAAACGCGCGGATTTTAAGAGTATCTTCCACCGTGCGGAGGGTAAACGTTCTCTCGTTTTCGGTATAAAAATCGGGCAAAACAGGCTTCGCGCCCGGGGATAAAATGAGTTTATCGTAGCTTTCCGTAAAACTCTTGCCCGTTTTCAAATCGGTTACGGAAACGGTTTTGTTGTGCGCGTCAATATCGGTTACTTCGTGATTGACTTTCGCAACGATTTTGAAACGACGGTAAAAACTTTCGGGCGTTTGCAAGGTCAAATCTTGCTTGTCTTCGATAACGCCACCGATATAATACGGCAAACCGCAGTTTGCGTAGGAAATAAACCCCGAACGCTCGAAAACGATGATTTCCGCGTTCTCGTCTAATCTTCTTATTCTTGCCGCCGCGGTTGCTCCACCCGCAACCCCACCTACGATTACGATTTTCATATTTTCCCTCCTGTAATTTCACCCTTACAACTTAAAATTTTGCCAATAGCCTTTACCAATCTTAACAATCGTATGTGAAAAATACTCCATACCTTTGTTAAATCAGACTTCTTCTATCCGTTTTCTTTTAAAATCTTTACTAAATTATCGTAAGAAACCATATTTACCCCCCTGAATCTTTACTTATTATAGCATATTTTCAACAAAAAGTAAAAGGAAAGTGATTGGTGCTCACTTTCCTTTTTTATAAGATTATTATCTTGCTTTGATATATGCCGAAATGATTTCTGCGCATTTTTCAACGCCGATAGAGCTGTCAATGCAAAGATTATAATTTTTGCTATCGCCCCATTCTTGCCCCGAAATATTTTCGTAATATGCAGAACGCGCATTATCGGAACGGCGCATATTTCTTTTCGCTTTTTCTTCGCTGTCGCCGTACACCTCCATAATACGCTTAACGCGGTATTCTTCGGGCGCAGAAATAAAGATCCTTACTACGTTTTCATAATCACGAAGAACGTAATCGGCGGCTCTGCCAACGATAACGCAACTGCCGTTATCGGCTATTTTACGTATAATTTTATCTTGCGCAACGATCGCCTGCTGTATCACGTTCGTGCTTAAATACAAACTATGCAACATATCGGGTGCGTTTACGTTTATATCTGAAATAAATTCCTTGTCAAGTCCGCTTTCTTGCGCGGCAAGTGCCGTCATTTCCTTGTAATAGAAAGGAATACCTAATTTCTCGGCTACGATTTTACCAATTTGCTTACCCAACGAGCCGTGTTGACGGGCAATCGTGATGATAACGCCTTTCTTCGAGGGTTTAATAACCGTATTGCCCACGTTTTCCGTCGAAGTGTTTTTCAAGGTTTTCATAAACGGAACGGTCAACGCAACCGCAACTATCATTGCAAGGAAATCGGCGGTCGGGGCTGCAAACAAAATGCCCTCAATATCAAAGAAAATCGGAAGAATGATAATCAAGGGAATAAAGCAAACTATATCTCTTATCATAGAGGCGATAACCGCGCGAATGGGTTTACCGACAGCTTGGAAGAAAATAGAAGTCATTTTTATAATACAAGTAAAGGTAACGAGCATTAAGAAAATACGGAACGTTTTTTCGCCGAATTCCCAATAATCATCAGGGTTAGGGATATTTGTGGGACTACCGAACATACCGACAACCGCTTGTGGCGCAAGTTCAAAGAATAACGTAGAGGCAAGCCCGATTACAACGGTACAAAGTAGTATTTTTCTGTACAGTTCCTTAACTCTATCGTATTTTTTCGCGCCCATATTATAACTTATAATAGGCTGACAGCCGAGAACGATACCCACGACAAGATTGATAACAACGGTAAACACCTTACTTTCAATACCGATAATTGCGATAGGAATATCCACGCCGTATTTTGACATCGCGCCGTACTTCGCAAGCATTATATTACATACCAGCGAAATAATAACAATCGTCATTTGCGTAATAAACGACGACGCGCCAAGCTGTAAAGCTCCTTTAAATTCTTTGAAATCGGGAATAAGGCTTTTCCAAGACAGCTTAAAGGTTTTCGTGCGGAAAATATAGATAAAACTAATAACGAACGACACCGCTTGCCCGATAACGGTCGCAACCGCCGCCCCCGTCATTCCCCATTTACAACCGAAAATAAATACGGGGTCGAGAACAATATTCGCAACAGCACCTGCAAGCATAGAAACCATAGACCACGTAGGGCTACCGTCTGCACGAATAACTGCATTAAACATATTCGACAACATATAAATCGGAAAAAACGCGAGAATCCAATTAAAGTATTCTATTGCATAACCGATACTGTTTTCCGAAGCTCCGAAAAGCGTAAGAAGTTGTCTTTTCAAAGGGAAAAAGATTGCCATTAGTACAAGACTTGCGATTAAAGTTATCGTAAGTCCCGTGCCGATTGACTTATGAGCGTTTTGCGCGTTCTTTTTTCCTTGACAAATATTCAAATAAGCGGCGCAACCATCGCCAAAACACCACGCAAACGCTTGCGAGATAATGAATATCGGGAAAACAACGCCCGTTGCGGCGTTGCCGAGCGCGGACAATTCGCTGTTTCCGATAAAAATTTGGTCAACGATATTATATAATGCGCTGACTAAAAGAGAGAGTACGCACGGAATAGAAAATTTCAAAATAAGCTTTGTAATTTTTTCCGTACCTAAAAATTTTGAAGATTCGCTTTGTTCCATAAAAGCCTCCTAAATGACGTATTTGGAGTCTTTATTTGAGAGAAAGCTACCTGAAAACTACGAAGAACAAAAAAGGGCGTAGAACCTGTCGTGATTCTACGCTCCTTTGGCTGTTCGACCGTAATATTTTAGCAAAAAATTCTTTTTTTGTCAACGTAAAATGCCGAACGTAGTAAGGATTTTTTTGCGAAATATTTTTGTTATAAATTCGAAAAACAGATTGCAAAAAATAAAAAATCGGCTGTAATTTAGCTGTAAAAGTTTTACAGCCTAATCCGCCTATTACTTCAATTTCAATCCGTCGGAGAATGCCTGCCCGACTTTTTCGCCGAGGGCGTAGTATCCGTGCGTATCGCAATCATAGCATATCGGCTGAAACTTCGTCAAATCGATTTTTCCGTTTTCGTCCAAAATCCCTTCGTCCGCGCTCACGTTCACCACTTCGCCGATACAGATTTCCGTTTTCCTATCGTAGTTGACGAGCTTGCACTCCAAAACCAGCGGAAGCTCCTCTATGATCGGCGCGTTGACGAATTCGCTCTTTTGGATATGCCAACCCGTTTTTGCTATTTTATCGGCAACGTTATTCGCCGAAACTACGCCCACGTAATCGGCGGGAACGACGTTCTTCGCATCCGCCATTGCAACGGTAAACGCCTTGGTCTTTAAAAGGTTTTTCACCGTTTTATGATCCGCACTTAAACAGATAGAAACCTGCGCCGTATCGCAAACCGTTCCCCACGCGGCATTCATCGCGTCGGGAACTCCGTTTTCATCAAAAGTACCGACGATCAACACGGGCAACGGGTAAACGTACGCTTTTGCTTTCAAATTTTTTCTCATAACATCACTCCTTTTTTTCTTTATTATACCATATTACGCCCGTTCTTACAATCAATTTGAACGTATAAAGCAAAAAAAATCCCCCTTTTGCAAGGGGGAGCGAAAACGTAGTTTTCAAAGGAGCTTAGAACGAATAACCCGCTAAGCTGTAATACGCCATATTCGTTTGACGAACGTCGAGTCTGCCAAAGCAAGCGCAAACGGGCACGCTCGAAATAATATGCAGCGCGTATTGCCCGAAGGGAATTTGATACTGTTCCTTTCCGATCGGATAATCGAGGCGCAAACAGGTCGTGCGCTCCGCGGGCAGGTCGATCGTGATCTTATCGTAGGGAGGTTTGTCCTCGAAGATCACCTTGATCGTGATATGCGCGTCCTTTTTGGACACGTTGGTGATCATCAACGCTTCGTGACCCAAAAAATCGGGGTTGTCGCCGTGAGGGGGCAGATCGCCGTCGCAAAATACCCAGTTCTTTCTTCCGTTTTTCATAATAATTTTCTCCTTTTTTATTTCACATAGTTAAACAATTCTTCTTCGAACTCGGGACAAAGAGGCTCTGCGCCGTTTTCGGTGATCACGTAGCAGGTTTCCACGCGAAGTCCGTTCAGCGTGGGATGCTCGAAGAAGGAAACGTCTACGTTGATGATCATATTCTTTTCCAACGCCACGTCGCCGTTAGGTCCGAAGAAAGGCGCTTCCGCTTCCATAAGCCCCATCGTATGCGCGAAGGGACAAACGAGATACTTCAAATATCCGCCCTTATCGTAAAGTTTTCTGCCCTCGGCGTCGATCTGTCTGCCCGTATTGCCGATTTTCAGCATACTCTTGGTCACTTTCATAACCTCGATCATATCGATCAGACACTTTCTCTGTTCGGGCGTATATTCGCCGCTTACGGGAACGGTGTGACCGAACGTACCCGCGTAGCCGTTGATACGGGGCGCGATGCCGAGCATAACCATTTCGCCGTTCTCCATTACCTTATTCGTCGCCGTAGGCACGACCGCATTCGAGCGCACGCCGCTGCCGACGATGGTTCTGTACGCAAAGCTGTCAGCGCCGTTTTCACGACAAACCGCTTCGCCCGCCGCCGCGACTTCGTATTCCTTATTGCCCGCTTTTACCTTTTCCGCCATCGCTTTATACGCCTTGCAAGCAAGCTGCGTCGCCTTTCTCGCCTGTTCGACTTCCCAATCGCTCTTGACGTAGCGGAATTGCAGATATTCTTCCGTCAAATCGACGATCTCGCACCCTTCAAAGCCTTTCACGAGGTCCTGATGTACCGCGTAGGGCATATCCGTCGTGCCGACCAAGCCAACCTTTTTGACGGGGAATTTCGCCGTGAGTTCCGCGAACAGATCGGCAAAACTGATAATGGTCGCCAAGGGATATTCCTCGTCGGGCACCATAAACACGGGGAAGCATCTCACGTCGGTGATCGCGGAGTCCTGTTTTGCGAAGGGTTCGCTTTCAGGGCCGCCTAAAAGCATCGTCGTACCGTCGCGCCCTACGAGCACCGCGCCCTTTTCGAACTGTCCGCACCAGCCGGTCAAATACCAGCCGTTTGCCACGTTGAGTTCGTCGAAGTAGATAATTGCGATATCGGTATTCGTATCGTTGAGCAATTTCACCACTTTCGCCACTCTGTTTTGCGTTTCTTGTTTGTTGTAATAAGCCATAATATGTATCTCCTTATTTTATTGTTTTTCAGTTAAAGGTCAAGGGAATTATTCCCCCAACGGGAAGTCCAGAAACTCAGTTTCTGGCGGGTGTGGGCAGAGCCCACGGACACGTACCCATTGAAGCAAAACGCAGTTTTGCGCCACTCGCCCTTTGGGCGAATACGCGGCAACGCCGCGGGAACGGAAAACTTCGTTTTCCTATTAATGGTACTTTCTTCCGCCTAACGGCGGCTCTTGACAGAGAGTCGTAAAGGCTCTGCCTTTACAATCCGCAAGGGGATAATCCCCTTGACCCTGCCTCGACAGAGGCTCACGCTTCCCAGTCGAACTCGTCGAGCGGGAACATCGGGCGCACGATACGCTTTAAGTTCAGCCGAGCAAGCTCCACGCAGCTCGCGCCGTCGGAGAGCGCGAATAATTCCCTGTCCGCGTACGGCTTTAATTCCGTGAATAAGTACCCGAGCTTGACCACGACGATCTCGTAGCCCAAAAGATCGACGTTCGCTTTGTCGAAATTTCCCTTTTCGATAAACGCGCTTCTGTATTCCGTGAACACCGCGTCTACGTTTCCGAACGATACCGTCAAGCTCCTGCCGATGATCTCTTTCGTCCAGCCCAAGATCTCGCCGTGCGATTTGATCACGCCGTCCGCGTTCAGGCTTTCAACGCGTACCTGCCCCCCGTCTTTCGTATTCCAAAGTGCGTTTACGAGCTCGTAATCGGTGATCCCTGCCACGCAGGTTTTTTTGTTGGGGTTCGCCGCGAGGAATAACCGCAGAATCCCCGTCGTGTCCCCTTCCGCGCCCGCCGTCGTGTTATCCCCGCTGTCGGTGATAAAAATACGCCGTTCCTTGCCTTCGATCGCGCGCTTGACGCATTCCTCGGGAAGCTCCGCTTCGCATAAAAATCGATACGAACGACGGGTCGCCCAAAGCTTGTTCGCCAAATCCTTGGCAACGCGTTCCGCCGTTTGTTTTTCGAGCGCGCAAACGACGGTGGAAGCCGAAGTGTTGGGCGCGTCGATCCAACAATGACCCAAAAATAAATTCGCCGTGAAAATATCTTCCCGCTTTTCCAAAGCAAGCGTTTCTTCGATCAAGCCTTTGAGGGGCTCGTACGCCGTTTGCAACGTGTCGTTCTTTAAAAGGAAAGGAACGCGCACCATATACGCGTGCGGTTTTACGCCGTTTTTCAAGCAATAACAAAGCGCGTTTGCCGAACGGAGCTGACACTCTACTTGGTCGATATGCGGAACGGTTTTAAAACCGCTGATAATATCCGCGTAAGAGCAAAGCTCGTCGGTGATATTCGCGTGCGCGTCGAGCGACAAGGCGATCAAGCATTTTTCCGACACGATCCCGCGGATCTTTTTTAATAAGTACAATTCCCCGCTTCCGATCTCCTCCACTTCCATACTGCCGTGGAAGAAGATATACACACCCGCCGCGTCGGGATTTTCCCGCACCGTTTGCAAAATTTGCTCGGCATAATATTCGTACGTTTCGCGCTCGACCGTCGCCGACGGCAACGCCACCGCGTAGATAGACGGCACGACTTCAAAGCCGTTTTTCTCAAAAACGTCCTTTACGACGAGTTTTTTGAAAATATCTTCACCCTGAAAATACTCGAAATCGTGTTTTTGCGGGTGCAGCTTGGCTTTACTGTTGGATTCGCATTGAAAGGACGCGACGATAACTTTCATAACCTTAAAAACCCCTTTCGTTTTCTCGTGCTATAAGTATAGCACAACCCACCCGTTTTGTCGAGGTAGAAAAAGAAAACAAAAGGGTAAAAAAGAAAACTGTTGTAGAAGGATTTTTGTTTATTTTCCGTTTTTGGGGCGCGTTTCCCTTGACAAACGACGAGAAATTTTTTATGATAGAGAGGCTATGAGAAAATATTTCAACTATCACGTGAAAAAGACCTTTTCCGTAAAAAACCTCGTCACCATAGAGTCGCTCGTGTTCTCGTCGGATTTTTCTTATCCCGAGGAAGTGCACGATTTTTACGAATTCGCCTACGTGGACAGCGGCGCGATCTGTTGCAATACGAAAGCCGAAAAACACCTGTTATCGCAAGGGGATTTCTTCTTGATACTCCCCCAAGAACCGCATTTTTATACGGCGGTCAACGCGCAAGCGGCTTCGGTGTTCGTCGCCTGTTTTCAATGTAAGTCGGAATTTTCGGAGTTTATCCGAGGCAAAAACCAGCTCGACAAGGAATTGAAAAAGATCGTGGCGGACCTGTTGGCGGAATCGAAAGCGGCGTTCCAGTTCCCGTTCAATAAAAAGCTCGTACTTTTGGAAAAGCCCCGTTTCGGCGCGCAACAGATCATTGAAAACAAGATCGAGGAACTGCTCGTAAAGCTCGTGCGCGGCAAGATAGACAAAACGGACGATATTCGCTTCGTGATGAACAGCGTGGAGTTCGAAAACAACCTCGCGGGGGATATCCTTGCGATGCTCAAAGAGAACGTGTACGATCGGATCGATCTCGACTATATCGCGAAAAAGACCTTTTACAGCAAGACTTATATCAACAATATCTTCAAAAAGAATATCGGACAGTCGATTATGCAATATTATACTCTTTTGAAAATGGAAGAAGCCAAACGGCTCTTAAAGCAAGGGGCGACCGTTTCGGCGATCTCGGACAAGCTGCATTTCGACTCCCCCAACTATTTCACGAAGGCGTTTAAAAAGCACACGGGAACGACCCCTTCGCAATACAAACGCAAGATTTTGGAATAAAATCCCTCGTCCGCCTTGACAAATAAAAACGAAGCGAAAACCTCGCTTCGTTTTTTCGTTTACGCGTTATTTCTGCGGCGCACCTCCGCGTTTTCCGCAAGCGTGCGCATATATTTCACGTCCTCCATCAGTTGCATACTGTTTACGTTAGCTTTTTGTTGCAACGCTTTGAGCATTTTTTGTTCGTTAATCATTTCGTTCATTTGCATAAGTTGTAAATTTTGCGTTCTTTGTAATTCACCTAACTGACTCGATAAAAGCGTAAAGCCGTTGCCTACGATCTGCGCCATTCGGCTCGTGCTGATCCGTATTGTGTCCGTGATCTCTGCGGTTGCCGTTTTAATCGCTTGCAAAATACTGTTCGTTTGCACCTGCCTATCTACAAGCTGCAACGCCTCTTTCATATTGTCTGCTCTGCGCGTTTCGAAATAAAAGATCAATAGATCGATATGTTGCCAGTCCCTTGAATCCAACAGCGGGCTGTACTGTTTTTCCAACGCGGTATACACGGCTTGACAATTTTTCTTTTTTTCCCGCAAAACGGCTGTCGTTTCTTTGTTTACAACCTCGTATTCCGCTCTTTTTTTCTCCGCCTCGCCAAGAAGCGTCCGTTTTTCTTTCTCTAAAACTTTTATTTGTTCTTTCGCTTCCTTTTTGTCCGTTGCAATCTCCGACGGCGACTGCACCAACATTCCTTCAAAATACTCGCTAAATCCAACGAACGCAAACACCACGAAAATCGCCGCAAGGGTGATCACAAGCCCCACTATCACGAAAATCAGTCTCCACGTCGCCCACTTCGGCGTGGGATCGCTAAACATCCAATCGTTAAACCAGCCCCCGTAAAATAACCCCCAGCACAGCAAAAACGGACCGAGCAAAGCAAAAAGTATTTTTATGATGTTTACAAAAATAGGAAAAACGCAATCGACGATTATTCCCACGAACAAATTTCGATTGGCTACTCTTTTCTTCCACTCCAAACGATCTTCTATATCGCGCACTTTTCTTTTCGTCGCTTTTTGCAAAGAAGCCGCTTCCTTTTCCTCTTTCACTTGGTTATTTTTGCTATTCACCACGCTCCCTTTCTCTACCGAGATCACCGATAAGCCCGCGCGAAGATTATATAAACTCGCCAAAACTTGCTCTTTTTCCACTTCTTTTGCCTCCGCATAAAATTTGTATTTTTATTATATACTAACCAACGGTTAGTTGTCAAGCAAAAACTAACCATTAGTTATATAATAAATAGGTAAAGAGGGTATAAAAATGGAAGAAATTATTAAGAAACGCTTGATCGAGGAGCTGAAAGCCACCAAGCTGACGACGGTGGAGATCGCAAAACGGGTAGGCGTATCCCCCGAAATGATCACGCAATACGTAACCACGAAAAAACTCCCCAAGCTCGACACCTTTGCAAAGCTTTGCAAGGAACTCGACCTTTCGGCGGATTATATTTTGGGATTAAAGAACGATTAAAAACTACGGGCGGAGCGGTTAACTCTGCCCGTGTTATTTTTACCCGATTTTTTCACATACTGCAACTATGCCCGCTCCTTACACACACTACTCCGTCGCGCGGGACGCGTTCACGCTGTTTGCGCCCGAAATTCAAGAAAAAATTTTACCGCACCTGCCCCTGTATTTCTTCGGCGCGCAGGGCGCGGATTTTTGTTTTTTCTATCCCACGCGTACGCGCAAAAAAATGAATTTAGGGCGTATCCTGCACCGCGACGGCTATGAATTTTTCCGTATTCTGGCGCTGTTTTCGCACGGCGACGACGAGGCGTTTGCCTATGCGCTCGGCTATATTGCGCACTACGCCGCCGATACCGCCTTTCACCCGTTCGTATACCATCTTTCGGGAAAATCGCTTATGAAACATTCCCGCGTGGAAAGCGCGCTCGACCGAACTTTCCGCGCCGAGGACAAAAAACGGCACGGTCCCGACCCGTTTTTGAAATACTTTCGTCCCAAGCTCACGGGGGAATATCTCGATAAGATCTTTCTTTTATACGCTTCCTACGCCGCCGTGAACGGATACCTGCCCCTTACCAAACCCACCTTCCAAAAGAGCGTTTTTGCGTTCAACGCGTACACGGGTGCGGCGTTTGGTATTTTCCCTCAACGGCGTTCCCCCGTTCCTTTACGCGTACTTTTAAACGTTGACAAGACGGTGTGGTACAACCCCAAAGCGCCGTTTTTAACGAGTACGGACGGTGCGAAAGAGCTTTACGAAAACGCCGTCCGATCGGCGCGGAAATACGCGGAAATTTTTGAAGCCTGCGTGAAAGAGAAAAAAGCTCCCCCGAAGGAGAGCTTTTCCAAAAGCTTTTTAAGCGGAATATAACTCAGCCCAGCTTCGCGGCGAGCGTTTCCAGCCAACCCGAAAGGTACGCGTCGTAAACGTCGAAAATACGTTCGACGATCTGTGAATTTTCCGCGAACAGCCCGCCGCGCAACGCGACGAGTCCGTAATAATCAAGCAGATACAACACCGCGCCGATCAGCGCGCAAACGACGAGCGCAAGCGCGATATACACGATCACGGCAAGAATCCCGTCGATCACGCCGAGCGCGCCGGCTTCTGCGGAAACGTCTGCAAGGCGGTCGAATATCCAAACGAAAAGCCAGATCAAAAGCAAGAAGATCACGACGAGGATAATACCCGTAATGATCTGCCCGATCACGAGGCAAACCTTTGCGCCGAGCGCACCGAGCGGGGATTCCAAAAGCCCGCCGAAGAAGGCGCTGACCTTTCCGACTACGCCCAAAACGCCGCCGCCCGTTGCCGAAGCGGAGAAAGGCAGATAAAAGGCAAGCCCCACCGCCGCCGCGCGGCCGAGGGTTGCGAGAATACAGCGCAAGCCGCCGAATAAGCCCACTCTCCAACCGCGACGGATATATAAGGCGATAATTCCGATCAAGAGGAAATCCACGCCGTACGTCTTTAAGAACGCATAGAGGAAATCCACCCAAGCGAGCGCGTAGAAATCCTTCAAAGCCCCGCCGTAAAGCGGAGTCATACCCAAAATCAACAGCGCGAGCCCTACGAGCGTTGCCGTCACCACCGCCGCGTTCACCGCGGAGATCAGCCCGCCGAGAATACGGCTAAACGCACACGGTTTGCTCTTATCCACGACCTCGTCGCGGGGATAATCGTCCTCGTAATCGTCGTCGTACTCCTCTCCGAGCGGAGAAAGCTCGCGACGGTTATCCCCGTAAGTATTCTGATAGTAATTATTTTCCGTCACCCGTTTTTTCGGGCGTGCGATCGCACGCAAGATCCCGAACACGATCAACAGCGCCAGCGTAACGCCAACCGCGATCAAAGCGGAAGAAATCAACGCTTGCGTTTCGGGAGTCAACTGCGAAAAAACGCCGAGCGAACCGACGGGGATCTTCGCAGCCAACAGCTTATTTAAAAGCACGAACAGCGCGCAAACGCCAGCCCAAACGAACGCGCCCCAACCGATACGGCGCACACCTTTCACCGCGCCCACGATAAACCCGATCAGCGCAATCACGCCGATCACGCCGATCGCGATCCAATGCAGGTAAGGCAAGATCGCCTGTATCGCCAATATCGAATTCAAACCCATAAGTTTCTCTCCTTTCCGTATTCCCTCCCGCCGTTTTCGCCCGAAGTCGGAGGGTCTGCCCTTCGAGCGGTCGTCTTTGGTAAATCCGTAACTTATTTATTGAAATTATCTTTGAGCGAAACGATCTCGGAAAGCACGAGTCCGCCCTTTTCGTCCACGCATTTTTTATAGTACCCTACGCGCATAAGCTGGAACTGTTTCCCGTCCGCGCTCTCCAAAAGATAGGGTTCGGCTTTGCCGTGGAAAATATGCTCGCTGTCGAGATTCATTCTCTCGCCGAAATCCTGCCCCGCGTATTCCGCGTCCTTTAAAAGATACCCGTAGCGGCGTATCTCCGCGTCTACGCCCGTCGCGCCGTCCACCCATTGAATGGTGCCCTTCACCTTGATCCCGCTCGTGTCGTTCGACGAACGGCTATTCGGCACGTAGGAGCATTTCAGCTCGGCGACCTCGCCGTTTTCGTCCAACACCACCTCGTCGCAATGAATGATATACGCGCCCTTTAACCGCACGTAGCCGTCCGCTTTCAAACGCTGATACTTCGGGGGCGGGTCGAGGGAAAAGTCCGCTTTATCGATATACACGACGGAAGAGAACTTCACCTTTCTCGTTCCCAATTCGGGCTTTAAGGGGTGGATCGCCGTTTCCAGCTCTTCCGAGCCCTCGTAGTTGGTGATCGTCACTTTCAGCGGCTCTAACACCGCCATCGCGCGTTCGGCGTTCTCGTTCAGGTTCTCGCGGATACACGCTTCCAGATAGGAAAGCTGACATTCCGAATTGGCTTTCACGATCCCGATCTTCGTGCAGAAATCAAGCAGCGCTTCGGGGGGTACGCCGCGGTTTCTCAGCCCCGCGACCGTCGGCATACGCGGATCGTCCCAGCCGTGCACGTGCCCTTCCTCGACGAGCTTTTTCAAATACCGCTTGGACATTACCGTGTTGGTGACGGCAAGCCGCGCAAACTCGATCTGACGGGGTTTCGGCGCAAAGCCGAGGTTGATCCCCACCCAGTCGTAAAGCGGTCTGTGATCCTCGAATTCAAGGGTACAGAGGGAATGTGTGACCCCTTGCAAATAATCGCAGATGGGGTGCGCGTAGTCGTACATAGGATAAATGCACCACTTATCCCCCGTGCGGTGATGCGTGCAACGCAAAATGCGGTAAATGACGGGGTCGCGCAGATTCATATTCGGCGAAGCCATATCGATCTTCGCGCGAAGGCATTTACTGCCGTCGGGGTATTTCCCCGCCTTCATTTCACGGAAAAGCGCGAGGTTTTCCTCAACGCTGCGGTTTCTGTACGGGCTTTCCGTGCCCGCTTCCGTGAGCGTACCGCGCGTTTTGCTGATCTCCTCGGGCGTTAAGTCGCACACGAACGCCTTGCCGTCTTGAATGAGCTTTTCGGCGTATTCGTAAATAATATCGAAAAAGTCGGAGGCGTAGACTTCCTTCGCCCAGTCGTAGCCTACCCAAGAAATATCTTCTTTGATCGCGTTGACGAACTCGGTTTTTTCCTTGGAAGGGTTGGTGTCGTCGAAAAAGAGGTTACACTTTCCCTCGTATTTTTTCGCCGTGCCGAAGTTGACGAGCATACTCTTGATATGCCCGATATGCAAATACCCGTTGGGTTCGGGAGGGAAACGGGTCTGAACGGCGGAAATTTTCCCCGCGTCGATATCCTCGTTAATGATCTGTTCAATAAAATTAGTCGCTTCGATTTTATTCATATTCTATCTCTATAAGTTAATGATATCCGCGCGCCTGCGCGTGATCGCCTTACGGCGAAGGGCGCAACCTATCGGTTGCTTTTAGGAATCCGAGAACGGAGGGGCGTTGCCCCTTCCAACCCCACAAGGAACTGAGTTCCTTGACTTCCTTAATTTAGGACAAACCTACGATCGTGCCGTCGGAGAGAAGGTCGATCTTTTCCGCCGCAGGGTGCGCGCCGAGCCCGGGCATCAGCATTATCTTGCCCGCGATCGCCACGATAAAGCCCGCGCCGCCTTTTAACACGATATCGCGCACGGAGATCGTAAAGCCCGAGGGTCTGCCGAGAAGCTCCGCGTTGTCGGAAAGCGAATATTGCGTTTTGGCGATAATGACGGGAAGATTCCCGCAGCCCTTCGCTTCGATCGCCGCGATCTTGGCTTTCGCTTCGTCGGAAAGCTCCACGCCGTCCGCGCCATAAATGCGCTTCGCGATCTTTTCGATCTTCGCCTCTACGCTTTCGTCAAGCTCGTACGCGTATTCCATTTTCGAGGGGAGCTCGCAAGCCTTCACGACCTCTTCGGCAAGCTCCTTGCCTCCCTCGCCGCCTTTCAAGAACACGTCGGTGAACACCGCGACCGAACCGACCTTTTTCACCGCCTCGATCACGAAATCCGTTTCCGCTTTCGTGTCCGTGAAGAATCTGTTCATCGCGACCACGACGGGCTTTTTGTAGACGTTCTTGATATTTTCGATATGCTTGAAGAGGTTGGGGATACCCTTTTCGAGCGCTTCGAGGTTCTCCTCCGCAAGCGTTTCTTTCGCCGCGCCGCCGTGGAGCTTTAACGCTTTCACCGTCGCCACGATCACCACGCAGTTGGGTTCGATACCCGCCGCGCGGCACTTGGTATCGAGAAATTTCTCCGCGCCGAGGTCCGCGCCGAAGCCCGCTTCGGTGATCGCGTAATCGGCAAGGCTCATCGCCGCGTAGGTCGCCTGCACGCTATTACAGCCGTGCGCAATATTCGCAAACGGCCCGCCGTGAATGATCGCGGGGGTGTGTTCGAGGGTCTGCACGAGGTTGGGCTTCATAGCGTCCTTTAAAAGCACCGCCATCGACCCGACCGCGCCGGGGATCTCCTTTGCGCGTACGTAATCGCCGTCCTTATTTAAGCCCACGATAATATTCCCGAGCCGTTTTTTAAGGTCGTCGATATCCGTCGCAAGGCAGAGCACCGCCATAACCTCGCTCGCCGCGGTGATATCGAAATGATCCTCGCGTTCCACGCCGCGACCCTTGCCGCCGACGGTCACGTTGATCAGCTGGCGTTCGTTCATATCCATACAGCGATGGAAATAGATATTATCGGTATCGATATTGAGGGCGTTGCCGCGGAAGATATGATTATCCAGTAACGCGCACAAAAGGTTGTTCGCCGCGGTGATCGCGTGAAGATCGCCCGTAAAATGCAAATTGATCTCGGACATCGGCACGACCTGCGCGTACCCGCCGCCCGCCGCGCCGCCTTTGATCCCGAACACGGGTCCTAAGGAAGGCTCGCGGAGCGCAAGGCAGGCTTTTTTACCGATCTTGGACAGCCCGTCGGCAAGCCCGATGGAAACGGTGGTTTTGCCTTCGCCCGACGAAGTGGGATTGATCGCGGTAACGAGCACGAGCTTACCCTTTCTTTCCGCGTTTTTCGGCAAAGAAATTTTAGCTTTATATTTCCCGTAAAGTTCGAGTTCGTTCTCGGTGAGTCCGAGTTTTTGAGCGACTTCTCTTATATCGCAAAGCGTTGCGCTTTCAGCAATTTCAATATCCGACAGCATAGAATACCTCTTTAGTAAATAGTTATACGCCTTTATTATACCACATATTTAAAGAAATGGAAATAAGAATCCCGCAACTTTTTCGAAAATTTTAAAAAATTTTTTTGTCTTTTTTTGGAATTTCGGGGAAACCGCCCCTATCGGGGCAAAGTAGTCAAGGGTCAAGGGGATTATCCCCTTGCGGGAGGTTGAGGGCAGAGCCCTCGCATAAATATGCCCAAGGTAAGCAACCGATAGGTTGCGCCCTTCCCCGCGCAAGCGGGCATACGCAATCAAAGATTGCGGTCAAGGCTTCGCCTTGCGTGTAGCCTTCCCCAGCAGGAGAAGGTGTCAGCGTGAGCTGACGGATTAGGTGTCTGCCTGTCATTACGCCGACAACGAAAAAAGAGCGTGGGAACGCTCTTTTTTCGTCAATTCCTATCGTCACTCTCTCCCTAAAAGATAATCGGGCGAACAATCCAACACTTTCGCAAGTTTTATCAAGACTTCTACGCGAGGTTTCGCTTTCCCGTTTATCCAATCGTAAATCATTGTCGTACAAGATAAATCACACCTTTTTGCTATTTGCGTAATGGGGATTCGTTTTTCTTTGATAATACTTTTTAACCTTTCGGAAAAACAAGGCAAATCTTTATTCGGATTCGTCAACGAATTTTCTTCCTCTTCTCCGAGTAAAAATAAAATCGAACAAGAAAAATAATCTGCTAACGCAATCAATTTATTCAAAGACGGAAAATATTTACTTTTACCCTGCTTCCATCGATATAAATCATAAATACTTTGATTTGCCTCTTTCGCTATACATTCAAGCTTACAATCTTTCTCATTTATCAATTCATTAAATCTTTCGACAAATTTCGACATTCTTTTCGCTCCTTTTCAAAAATATACTACAAGGAAACTGCCAAAAATAGTTGATTTTGTAAGTTTCCCTGTGGTATAATATTATTACTAAATACAAAGGAGAAAAAAATTATGAACAACGAAAAAATCACTATTACTCAATTACTCAGCCAATTACAAATCGTTCTCAAAGACGAATTGATAGCCAAAGTACAAAACAAATCTTCTGTCTTAACGATTTCTTTTCCGAACGGTCAAAAATTTATTTTGAGCGTTACCGAAGAAAAATAAACAAATTATGAAAACTTGTTTTATCGCAGGAAGTAAATATACCGAATTTCCTTTTGATTATGAAAAGGAATTTCGATATAGAGAAGAATTACAAGAAATCGCTCGAAAAACAGCTCAACGGCTTATGGCGGAAGAAGGGTGCGATCGTTTTATTTTTCTTGATTCACAAGGGGCTAATGTAGATTTTTTAACAGAACTTTTTCTTATGGATAAAGAAATAAAAATCGTCATTGAATTATTCACTCTTTCAAAAATAGAACAATGGTATTTTGAGTTTGCCGATAAAGTGCATTTTATTTCTTATAAATTTCCTTTTTTCAAGAAAAAACGATTACGAAAATATATGCTTAATTTATCCGATTACGTCTATGTTTTTTATGACGGTAATTCAAAGAAAAGTGAAGCGTATAAAACTCTTGTACTATCTGAAAAAATGAACGTCAAAGGCGATTTATATCTCCTCGAAGAATTAACGGACCAAAATAAACTTTTTAGAAAGATAATGAAATCTCTAATAGAAAAACATCCCGAAATTTTTGAGAGTGCAATCAAAGATTTCTCCTCCATAACAGAAAAATCCGAAGTTTGATACTTCGGATTTTTCATTCTTTATCTTTCAACTCCTCATCCACCGCCAGCGGTCTCTCTTCTCCCTCAGCAAAAGGCAATATCGTAAAAATTCTATCGCCCTTCTGCATTAACTTAAACAAAAATTTTTCAAAACTCCCCCGCAACCGTTTGACTTAACCCGCCTAAAAATTGTATAATAATAAGGATAAAGAATTTTTAACGTATTCAAGGAGAACTATAATGGCAGAAAAAAGAGCGGTCACGATGGACAAACTCGTTTCCCTTTGCAAAAACAGAGGTTTCATCTTCCCCGGAAGTGAGATCTACGGCGGGCTCGCAAACACTTGGGACTACGGTCCTTTGGGCGTGGAGCTGAAAAA
>JAFURH010000048.1 GCA_017471945.1 Clostridia bacterium
AGAAGATCATCAGCGAGTACATAGGGATAGAAAATCCCATTATATGAATATGAGGAAGCATAAAAACTCCTTAACCTGCAAATCGCCTTACGCAGGTTGCCCTGCATAAAGCGATCCGCTTCGTTTGTTAGATTTTGTGTTTGGTGGAAATTAAATTTCCTGCGGTTTAGAATATTCCGAATCAATAACACTCGAAACCCCGCCACAAGCGCAAACTTCCACTTTAGTCACGTCTGCTATCGTTTTATCGGTAATCCCGTACGAAACCAAATCGCTATTCGTTAAATTCGGTTTACTAGTCGTGAGATCCTTCGTACTAATAATGCGAACGTCGCTATCTCCAAAATACAATTTGATCGTAAAGTATTTTGCAGATCCGTGCTGATTCCACGTTATTCTCGTTTTGTCAGTATTTACAGGACTCGAACTAAACGTGACGGTCTCTAAAACCGTAATCGTCGGAGTAGAAGGAGAAGCCTGTGCGGAATTTATATAATAATTTCCGTCCGCATCAAAATTACCACCGCGAGCATACGCCCATAAATCGTAGGTGCCACCAGGCGTAGGCATAAACTGATCCCAAACCAACGAGGTTGCATCTTCGAAATGCTGATCGCCGATATTAAAATAATATCCGTTTGCATTCGCAGACTGCTTCGTGATCGAAAGAACGATTTTACCGTTCGGATCGTATTGCGTTGCCTTCACGCCGTTTACTTGATATTCATAAGAAACTGTCGGCGATTCTAAACGCTTTACGTATTGTTGAATAGTCGTCGGATAAGAATCAATTACTACGTAGCCGTCGCTATTCGTTCCACCGTTTTCATAACCCTTAGCAGTCACGAGAACTTCGTAGTTCGTGTTCCACATTTTTCCTTCGAAATATTTAGCAAAATCACTGAAGCTATTCACTTCTCCTTCCTTCGCTTTTTCTACTCTATTGTTATCGCTTGCAATATTGACGTTATAAAACTGCGTATCGGAATCCGTAGTTTCCCAAACGTACGCCGTTCCCGTTTTCGTCACCTTCGGCGAAGGAAGAATTTCAATACGAGCAACCGCTTCGGAAATATCCGAGTTGATATAGCTATTACCGTCGCCGATTGCCTGAACTCTAAAGGTATATTGATTATCTGAGAGCTTTGTATTAGGGAATTTAGTAGAATTCAACGTATAAACCGCTTGATCTACGTAAATATCGTAAGAAGATTTATTTTGATCAAACAAATTATACCCTATCGCGTTAGGAATATCGCTCCATTGCAAATTATATTTGTCAACGACAATAGTTCCAAAGGAAGGCATCTTTAACTTCGTAAACTGCTTCGCAGTCGAGAAGGCGCTCGACAAATAGTAAGTACCGCTTGACCAGTAGTTTGCATTGGAAGATACCGCTACCGTAGTCCCCGAAACTTGAATCTTTCCTGCAACGTCTGCACCGATATTTACAACCGTAGGGTCGGTCACCCCTTCGTATGCAAGGATATATCCGTGTGCATTCTCAACGGAAGTCCAAGACCATTGACCTTCCCCACCGTTTCTCGTATTTACTTTAATTTCTTGAGGCGCAGCCAATCTTTGAACGTTCACGATAGGGGTATAGTTGGATGCAAGCGTTGTACTACCATTCCCAGTTGCGCAAACTTTAAGAGCGTGTTCTCCTTCGCTCAACTCATTAAGATTATAGGACGTTTCACTCTTTTGAGGAGGAACTTTCGCTCCCGTTCCTTGAATAGCATAACCGTTTGCACCGTCAACAGGATTCCAAGACATCGTGGTTTCACCGTCGCTAATCGTAGGCGTTGAAGGCGTAGGTAATACGTGAATTGTAAACTTTAAGTTATCAGCTACCAAAGAAGAAAGCACGATCTTTCTTTGTTCGTGATCAACCTTACCCAACGCTTGAATGGAATAGTTAATTCCCGCCGCTTGCGACAAATCTTCTACCCCCATAGCAACCGTCTTAGTAGTATCATTCATTGAATTCGTTTTCAACCCTGAAACAGCGTCGTCTTCCTTCCAAATTTGATAGCCACTTGCACCGCTTACATATTGCCATCTCACCTTAAATTTGGAATTATCAGTAGGATCGCTTTCAACAAAGTTCTGATTTACTTGCGTAGGAGCTTTAAGGCGCTCAATCGTGTATTCCGTCGAGAAACAAGAAGGATATACGTTATCTGTATTTTCAGGAAGCGCTTGCACGCTAACTTTATAAGTACCTGGTTCCGTATACGCATAATCGAATTCAGGTTTTGCCCCTACCGTAGGCTCTAAATCCGCAGGTTGCCCATTCGGCAAAATAAGCTGCACTTGATAAGATCCAGCACTGGTTACGGGATCCCAATAGAACGCGGCGGCAGGGTCGCCGTCTATCAAAGGATATCTGTCGTTCCAATGCACGATAGGCGTAGAAAGTACCGTTACGGTTGTTTCTTCACTATATGCGGAGAAATAAACGTTTCCTTCATCCATAACGGGTTTAATTTGGATTCTCAAAGGAGCACCCGTAGGAAGCGCATATTGCGTTTCTTCCGTCGTCTTTTCCTCACCATTGATTAAAATCGAATATCTATCCGCTTCTTCGACCGCACCCCAAGTTAAATAGCCGTTCACGACTTCGTAATCGTCAATGATGTCCAAGAATTCAAAGGTCTTTTTCTCAGAAGGCTCACCAGTAAAAGATTTATTGCCGTCTCCAACCGCAATAATCTCTACGTCGAAATCGGAATTTTTTGCATCAAACTCAAGGAGCGTTTTCGTTGCGGGAACAGTTTCCAACGTTGCTCCGTCAATTCTAATTTCATACCCCGAAACGTTTCCTTGCCCTCTCCAACGGATTTTTTCCCCGTCGTAAGTAATCGTATCCGCAGAAATCGTAGCGAGGAAGAACTTTTCTACCGTATCACTAAACGAAGAAAACGTTGAGCCGTCTGACGTAATCGGACGAACGGAAATTTTCGTCGAAATTCCGTCGTACTCAAAAGCATCGTATTGCGTATCGTTCACGGTAATAAGCTTTGTTTCAGCACCTTTTTTCTCAATTTGGAGAACGTAAGCGTCGGCCTCTGCATTCTCTTCCCAAGACATAACGCCGTTTTCGTCAAACTCAACCGTTTCAATCGTATCTAAACGAGTGAAAGTACGCGTTACTGCTTTTCCTTCCGCCTCTTTACCTATGGGACGAATGGAAACTTTTAATTCAGAAGCATTACCCGCTCTACGTCTAACTTGAGTTTCTTCAATCACATCAGGAGTACCGTCGTTTATAATAACTTCATACTCCTTTGCCCCTTTTACTTTTGACCAAGTAATCGTTGTACCGTCGTAGAGAATTTTGCTCGCTTTTAAAGTACCGAGCTCTTCTTCTCCGCAAGCCGAAACAAAAACACCCGCGAATACCGTCATTAAAACGGTAAGGATCAAAAGCAAAAATTTCTTCATTTTAGCTTTCATAAGTTTATTCTCCTTTTTTGTTTTTTATTTTGATATGTCGATAATTAACAAACGATTAACCGAATACTGCATACAGCTTCTTGTCTCCGTATTCATAGGATTCAAGTTTCATTGTATCACGTCCGTTAGGCGTTTCACTCCATCCAAGGAAACCAGGGAACCAGTTGGAACAATCCCAAAGTGCAACCGTTCCTTCGCCGTACGTATAGTTTATGTTTGCACCCGTTCCAAGAGCTTCTTGTGTATATTGCACATATTGTCCTGACTCGTAAACGTAATATTCTATTTTATACGGACGTTCCGTATATTTAGCATAATACGTCGTCGCGGCGTATTCATTTACTTCGATACTGCTCAGCGTAGTCGCGTTCGTACTCGTACTCTTCGCCCAACCTGTAAATTTATATCCTTTATAGAGATGTTCATTTTCAGTTGTCCACAAAAACGCTAACAAAGGATCCGATTCAGATTGATCTAAATCAATCGTTTGCCCTTGATAACGAACGAGTTTAATCTCTTTTTCTTCATAGTTCGTACCCGAAGTAGTTTCTCTATATTTAAAGGTAAACGTATAATTCTTTCTGACGATTGCGTAAACGTGTAAATCATCTTGAATTATCGTATCGTCTGCAATCGTATCCGTTATTCCTGCATTCTCATATTCCGACCAGCCGAAGAAAGTATACGCAGAATTCTCATACGGGTGGTTTGCAATAAATTCGCTAAACAATGTGCCCGAATATGCTCTTTCTTCCTGTACGTCGTCTAAGATGTGGAGATAAACGGTAAACTGTTCCAATTCGTAGTGCGCATATACGTTCAAACGCTTATCGGTAGAATCGGAATTGTATCGCTTATTAAAGTCAGACAAATGTAACGTATATTCCGTCGTATCAGGTCCCCAAATAAGTTTGCCACCGCCATTCGGCTGCGTGTACCAACCCTTAAACACGTAATTTTCAAGTTGCGCTTCGGACGGGAAGTTATTATACCCTTCTCCCACGTAAACGTAATCGTCTGCGTATTCAGGAACAAAATAGTCTTCGCCCGTCTCAGGATTTACCGTATTAAAGATAAGTAAAAATTCTTCCCCTGCGCCAAGCTCCTTATACTGCGCGTAGAGCTTAATATCGTCGCCAATATCCTTTACGATATTTCCGTTTTCGTCTATGTATTGCGTACCGCCGATTTCTTTATTATAATAGCCCTTAAACGTATAGAAGTCCGCAGGTTTATCTTCGTTATAAGGATCGATCGAAATTTTCTTCGTACCCTCTTTCATTTTAAGGGTCGTCGACTCGTCACCCGTGTTCAAGGTAACCTTATAGTAAACCTCGCCCGCGCAGTCCGAGCAATCCCACTTACCGTCGCAAGCGAAACAGCCTTCTCTGCCGAAACAGCTGATGCCTTCGCAGGACACGCAATCGTCGCTCTGCTCGTTGCAATCGCGCGCACAGTCTTCAAGCCCGCAGCCCATTTCCTCGTCGCACGCCGCCGCACATTCAAAGCACGCCTCGCAACCCAAGCACCCGCCGATCATTACGATCACGGCGAAGATACCAAAGCACACGAGCGCACCGATCACGATTTCCACGAATCGGGAAACGTTACGACCTTTGCCTCCTCCATAGCTGAAAGCACAGCTTTCCTGAGGACAGCAGCAACTTTCTTCCATATAACTCATTAGAACCTCCTTTCGGTTGAATTTCGGGATATTTCCTTAAATTTCCACCGAAAAAACTTTTATTACCAAACTTTGATAACGACAAAAGTTCCGCGAAATCCGAAATTTTTTCTAAAATTCCGTAACCGATCCGCGTATACCGTCTGTCGTTTTTTGCAAATTAAGGGTTTTTATTGCGTTAGAATAACGCAATAAAGGGAATTCCCTTTAAAATTTCGTGAAAGAATTTTTTCAATACTTTCCCTAGTATTTTAATTATATCACTCTGCAAACAAAAATGCAACTAAAAAAACATATTTTTTTCGCAAATTTCAAATTATTTTCACTGGGAAAATTTTACGCCCCGCAAAAGCGCGCTTTTGCGGGGCAATTGATCGGATATTCTTTGGGTTCGTCAAGGACGGAGTCCGCTACCGCCTTGCAGGGTGATCGTTTCACCCGTGATAAAGTTCGCCTCGTCCGAGCAAAGGAACACGCAAAGCCCGCCGACGTCCTTTTCGGGATCGGCAAATCTACCCATAGGCACGCCCTTAATGGTCTGTTCGTAGCGGTCGGGATATTCTTCCTTAAATTTCTTCAATCCTTCCGTCATCGCGAGCGGGCAGATCACGTTCACACGAATCCCGTCGGGCGCCCATTCGGTCGCCGCCACTCTCGAAAGACCGCGAATCCCCTCTTTCGCCGCCGCGTACGAAGATTGCGCGATACGCCCGAAAAGTCCCGCGCCCGAAGCGAAGTTGATCACCGCGCCTTTGGATTCTTTTAAGTACGGATACGCCGCCTGCATATAGAAGAAGGTCGCGTAGATACCCGAATAGATCGCGAGGTCGAGATCTTCTTTGGTGTGCTGTACGAGCATTTTACCCGAAGCGGAAGCTTGCGCGTTATTGATCACCGCGTCGATTCTTCCGAACGTTTCCACCGTCTTTGCGATCACGTTTTGGATCGCCGCCTGATCCGCGCCGTCTGCGGTGACGGTGAGTACTTCCGCGCCGTAGTCTTTTTCAAGACTTTCCTTTGCAGAGAGCAACGTGGCTTCCGTTCTACCCGTAATAACGAGCTTTGCTCCCGCTTTTGCAAACGCGGTGGAAAGACCGTAGCCGATCCCTCTGCCGCCACCCGTGATGATCACGACTTTACCGTTTAATTCAATCATTTTTTACATCTCCTTATGAACAAAATTTATTTTGTATCCTAATTATATACCTTTTTTCCGCGTTTGTCAATCGTTGGAATATAAATTGATTCCCAAATCCCAAGGATTTCTTACGCAAAAAGCTCTGCCGTTTAGCAGAGCTTTTAATTCGTTTCTTATTCGGGTTTCTTTTATTTCTCAATTCAACAACATCGTTTCGATGAGCTTGATTGCCATATAATAATGAAATTCGCGGACGGGGTGATTGAGCTTATTCGCGAGCAACTCCGTCGTGTCCACACCGTTATCCGCGAGCTTTTCCCAAACGGGATACAGATCGCACACCTTAACGCCGTAAGTCTTGCAAATTTCCTTCGCTTTTTTGAAATACGCCTTTAAAACGCCGTCGTTTTGCGTTTTTGCGAAGTTTTTGGAGAGGTTGATAAACAGTTCGTCACGAAGATGCGGGCTGGTTTTCGTGCAGTTAAAGTTCTGCGTGAGGAAGATCACCTCGATCCCCTTTGCTTTGAGTTTGGAAAAGATCCCTTCGAGCGCGCTTGCGTACGTGCCGAGCCCCTTCATACCCGCCACGCTGTCGTTCAAACCGTAGGAAACGACCACGAGATCGGGATTGCGGGAAAGGATATCCCGTTCGAGCCGTTGTAAGCCCGAAGGCGCGGAATCGCCGCTGATACCGCTGTTGATAATATTCACTTGTGCTTTGGGGTATAAAATATTGAGTAGCTCCCGAATCCGCGTGGAATACGCGCTCGAATAATCGAATACCGTCTGTAAAGACGTAGGACTCGTGAGATAGCACTCAAAGCAACCTTGCGTTACGCTATCGCCTAAGAACGCGATGGTCGCACCGTCGCAAGAATGAAGATTTTCTTCTTTCATTGCTAATTTTTTAATAATTTCCATAAAATTCCCTCTCCAAGTTATTTATTCTATTATATCACTAACTCCTTTAAAAAGCAAGGATTTGAAAGCTTTTGAAAAAATTCAATCCGCTTTTTGTCTATCCTTTTGCGTCAAAATGCAAAAAAACGAGCCGCTTTCTGCGACTCGTTTTTTTCGTGCTTTGATTTGATTAGTTGAAAAGTTCCTTATAAGCCTTACCGAACTTCATAACGGGTTTCTTGCAAGCCGCGATTTCAACCTTTTCTTTCGTCTGAGGGTTGATACCAGTCTTTGCAGGAACTTCCTTTACTTCGATCGTGCCAAGTCCAACGAGCTGGATCTTGTCCCCTGCCTTCAACGCTTCCGTTACGGTGGCAACGAATGCGTCGTACGCGATCGCTGCGTCTTTGTTCGTGAAGCCTGCCTTTTCTGCCACTGCCTTGATCAATTCGCCTTTGTTCATAGAGATAATCCCCTTTTTAATAAATTCTCGTAAACCTCGCGATTTACTAAGTAATTCCATTATAGCCTATAAATCGACTTTTGTCAAGCGTACGACGACAAAAAAATCGCCAAAACCCTTTAAAATAAAGGATTTTTTTAAGTTTTTTCGGGTTTTTTCGGAAAAATGCGATTTTTTTAGTGCTCGCTCGAAAAAAATCCGAGTCCCAAAACCTGTGAAACGCCGCTCATTACCGCAAACGCGTTGGGGTCGATCTGCTTCATTATCCGACGGAGCGCGTTGACCTGACGACGGCTGATCACGCAAAGCAACATAGAATGTTTTTCCTTCGTATACATTCCCGTCGCGGGAATTTCCGTCACTCCGCGCGAAAGCTCCTTCATAAGCGCGAGCGACATTTCCTCAGGCTTATCCGTGATAATTCTGAATTCGATCGCAGACTCGAATCCGTTCGTCAACGAATCGTTGGTCTTGCTTTCGACGTACACTTCGAAAAGCGACATCATTATCGGAAGTAAGTTGATCGCAATGGAATCCTTTTCATTATAGAATACGAAGAAGGACGCCCCGATAATGATCGCGCTGACGAAAAAGATCATCCACGCAATCGAAGGTGCGGGACATTTTTTCTGAATGATCACGGCAACGATATCCACACCACCCGTTGAGCCGCCGACTTTAAACGCAAACGCGATCGCTGCCCCGATACACACGCCGCTCGCAATCGAAGAAAAAATACGCGTGCCTTCCGCAAACTCTATCCTCGGCGCGCCGCAATTTTCCAAAATCAATAAAAATATCGACTGTAAAACGATATTCGACAGCGTTAATACCGCAAATTTCTTTTTCACGAAAAAAAACGCGACGATCACGAGTGGCAAATTGATAAAAAACACGATAACGCTCTGCGGAATCGCACCTTTGGTCGCATAAGAAACCATAATCGCGATCCCCGAAACCCCGCCGATCGTGAACTCGTTCGGCTCGATCAGACAATGCGCCGCAAACGCAACCAACCCGGCGGAAAGGAGCAGATATAAAACGGTTTTGAGATAATACCAAACCTTACCTTTTTCAAAATCGTTTTCGAAATCCGCTTTCGTGATTTTTTCGGGCAATTCCGAAGAAAGAATTTCTTTATCTTCCATAGCTTACGCTCAAAGCGCCTCCACGCAGACGGTGATCTTCGTCGTGATATTTTCCATAAAACGGATCTCCGCCGTAAGGCTTCCGACCGTTTTTACCGCGTCCATTTTAATTTTCTTTTTATCGATATCGTAGCCCATTTCAAAAAGCGCCTGCGCCACGTGTTGCGCCGTTACGCTCCCGAAGACCTTCCCGTTTTCGCCAACCTTGATTTTAACGGTAACTTTTTTGTCTTTTAATTCGTTTGCAAGCGCCTGCATCGCCTTAACTTCTTCCGCTTTATGATACGCCGCGGCGACCTTTTTCTGCGTAATTTCGTTCACGCCGCTCGCCGTCGCAAGTTCGGCAAGACCTTTTTTGACGAGAAAGTTTTTCCCGTAGCCGTCAGACACCTCGACGATATCGCCCTTTTTGCCCGTTCCCTTCACGTCCGCTTTTAAAATAACCTTCATATTTTTCTCCTTTTGGGCAAGTTTTTAATCCGCCCGCTTCCTTTTAATTACATTTTATCGCAAAAAAGAAAAAAAGTCAATAATCTACGCATAAAATAACCGCAAAACGAGCATACTTTTTAATATCTTGAAGGAGGATTTTTTATGAATTACGAAAACAAAGAAGTCAACACCAGTATCGGTTGCGGCGTTACCGAATGTAAATACAATCGTTCGGGCGATTATTGTACCCTTTCCAAGATCCACGTAGGCAATACGTGCGATTGCGAAGCGGAAAAATGCACCTGCTGCGACAGCTTCGAAAGAAAGTAATCGGAAAAGCTTTTTAAGAGAGGAAAGCCCGCCTGCTTTATGCAGACGGGCTTTTCTTTTTCATTAAAAATCCCCCGCCGTTTCAGCGAGGGATTTTTTATAACGATTATTCGTTTTCTTTGGTTTCAGCCGTTTCTTCCGCGGGCGCTTCCACGGGTGCTTCTTCTACGGCAGGCGCTTCCTCAACGGGAGCTTCTTCAACGGGAGCTTCGTCTACTGCGATCTCCGCATTTTCTTCCTTTTTAGCTTTCTTAGCCATTTTCGCGTCTCTTCTCATCTGCGCTTTCATTTCTTTCGTCACGATACGAGCCGCGTCGATCTGCGCGCGCATTTCCTGAGGTGTGGGAGGCACGAACGCCGAACCTTCCGCGTTTTCTTCGATAACTTCGTAACCTGCGTCGCGGTCGAGCATCGTAGCTTCCGTTTCGCCGTCGAACATATGAAGGTGGTTAGCGTCGAACGCAAGTTCCACGACGGTCTTGATCTCAACGACCGCACGGCTGGAGATCTTCGCGATCATCTGCGTGGAGTTGTCGATAACCGAGCTTTCCTTTCCTTCGTAGTCGAGTTCGCAGTAGATCTGCGTTTCCGCACCGAGCTTTTCGATAACTTCGATACGAGCTTTCAAGACGGTATCGGGAGAGTTCGCAATGAACATCTGATCCTGATGGATATCTTCGGGACGAACGCCGAGCGTTACGGGCTTACCCGTATCGAGGTATTCGTTCAAATTCTTGATTCTGCTTTCTACGCTCTTGGGAAGGAGAATGCTGTTGCCGCCGACGAAGTTCACGTATACCTTACCCTTCTTGGAAACGAGGGTGGATTCCTTGAAGAAGTTCATC
>JAFURH010000049.1 GCA_017471945.1 Clostridia bacterium
GAATCCCCAAGGCACTTTACAGATCGAAAAGAGAGAGCATAGCGTGCTTGTCACCTGTGGCGAGCACTATAAAGTGGAATGCTTCGATAACGGCACGTGGCATTTGATGCTCAACACTTGCGACGGTGAGTACAAGGCTGACCTTTATCACAGAGCGCACGGATTTCCGCTTTGGTATGGCAGAGAGAAGCCCTCGCTTCTCACACAGCACTCCATCACCTACGGCTACAACTGGTCAGGTGATGTAGACGGAACGATCTGGTTGAACGAAAAAGAGATCAAGGTCAAAGGAACAGGTCAGCGCGAAAGATACGTTGCCGTTGACTCCTCCGCCGCGGAGCTTGGCGGTTGGGAGGATTGGGGCTATATCACCTTCAATGAGCTCCATTCCTCGATGTACGATATGCGTCTCGGAATGAAGGACTACTCCGTATACGATCTTGAAAACGAAAAGCACTATACCTCAAACGGCAATCTCAAGGGCGGCGACAGAGATACCGCAGAGATGGAGATTACCCACGAGGATTGGGCGTTTATGCGTGAGCTTGACGGTTTCGTGCCTTCTTACTACAACATTAGAATCAAGGTCGAGGACGGTGTATATGAAGCAAGAGCGCATGTATGCAACGCGCGTGTATGGGGCGTAACCTTCCAAACGCCTGATAATCCCGTAGCAACTCTTATTTTTGATAAGGTTGAAGGTAGGTTCACGAATAACGACGGAACTGTAAGAACTCTTACAGGTGGTCGTGGTACAATGTCTGTAAGACAGTGGCATCAGTATCCCAATATGCTTCCTCGTGAGCTTTATTGCGACGATGCGCTCACTGGAGAGAAGTTCGAAACGCTTTAATTCTATAAAGAGTCAAATTCCAATTTATCTATTAAATTATCGCAAGGAGATGTCTTAATGGGATAAAGATAAATTAAGGAAAGAGATAAAGATTTTATGCAATTTACCTATGTCCAGATCTTAGACGACGATAATACCTGGGATTATAATTCGTCATTGTCGAGTGGTTTTGAACCCATTTTTCACCGAGTTGAACCCAATGCCCTTGAAAGTGAACCCATAGGCGAAAATTTTGGACCTATTTTGGTCTAAAATGAACCCCGTTTTCAAATCATATCAAAAAGTCGGCTATCATTCACGAGAAAAAAGGATGCCTGAGCGGTATTCTTTTTTTTGCATAAAAAATTTTTTCAGTAAATTTTCAAATTTTTCCAACCGTTCGGACTGGAAGATTGTCTATATTAGTGAAAAGGGCAATCAAATGCCTCGCTATCGATAGAAAAAAATAAAAAAAGGAAGGAAAAAAACTATGAAAAAATTTATGCAAACGGTACTCTCGGGCGTTGCGACTCTCGCTCTTGCGTTTTCGGCGGTTGCCTGCAATACGCAGACTTCCGAAGCCGAAGCGGAAAACGCGTATCTCACCATCGACATTAACCCCTCCGTGGAAATGATCGTCGCGGACGGCGTGGTCACCAGCGTAAAGGCTTGTAACGACGACGGCGCGGTGCTTTTAAGCGGGGAAAACTTCGAAGGAAAAACGATCGAAGAGGCGACGAAAAATATCGTTGCGCTTGCAGAAGAACTCGGATATCTTACTTCGGAAAACGACGACGTGAAGATCACCGCGCTTGCGGACGACGAAGAACTTACGTTAAAGATCGAAAAAGCGGCGAAAGCGGGTGCGGAAAAAGGTAGCGACAAGGCGAAAGTGAATGCCGATCCCCGCTCGGCAGACCAAAGAAAGGTGAAAGAATTACAAGCGGAAAATGCGGAGCTGTTCAAAAAACTCACGCCCGCAAAAGTTCGTCTTATCGAAGCGATTATGCGTTACGACCCCGAAATGACCTACGAAGAGGGTGCGGCTATGAAGGTTGACGAGCTTGCCGAGCTTCTTGAAGAGCTTGCCAAAGAAATGGTCGATATCGTAGGCGAGGAACTGGAAGAGAAGTTCGAAACGCGTTTTGCGGAACTCAAAGAGGAAAAAGAAGCCGCGATCGCGCAGATCTACGGCGGCGAATATTATGAAGCGTGGCAGAAATACGTCGAGCTGGAACAGGCGTATGAAGAACTCAAAGTTACGGCGGAAAATATCGCTCTTTCCGAGGATGATCTCGCGGATATTCTCGAACTGCTCAATCTTACCTCCGTGGAAGAGGTTTTTGCAAGCGATACGGTGACGGCGGAACAAATCGAGGAATACGTTGACGAATATATCGACCGTTTCTTCGATAAAGGAGAGCTGGCACAGATGGGCGAATTGATCGAAAACGCCGTGGAATCTATCCTTGAAAAATACGACGCAGAGGAATATATCCTGAGCGCGACCGATCTTGAAAACTTATCCGCATTGATCGGGGAAACCGTAGAATTCGAGAGCTTAGAAGAGCTTGAAGAGTTCGTGGAAGCGCAGGAAGATCTGTTGGAAGATCTGTTAAAAGAAATGCAACTGACGGAAGACCAGAAAGCGCAAATCGAAGAGATAAAGAAGCAAATGAAGTCTTTAAAAGAAGAAGTACGCGAGGGCCTTCAAACGGAGATCGATAAGAATAAGGACAAATTCAGCGAAATAAAATCGCAAAGACGCAAATAACTCCTCCCACGGTAACGCGGGGATAGGCGTGAGCCCGTCTCCGCGTTACCCATTCAAAAGAAAGAGAGAGTTGTCGCGCATTGACAAAATACGGAAAATATGTTACAATAAGAAAGACGACGGGCGGTAACGCCCGAACCGCGATCGTGCGGAAGCGCGAAAAAAGAACGGGAGGAGAACGCGGGAATGAGTCTGGATACTTTATCGCGAAGGATCGCGCGGCGCGACAAACTTGCGTTTGCCGAGCTGTATCAAAAAACTTCGCGGATCGTCTACGCGGTATGTCTCGGCGTAGTCAAGAACGCAGCTTTAGCCGAAGAGCTGACGCAAGAAACTTTCGTGACGGTCTGGGAAAAATCGGGTACGTTCAAGGGAAACGGGTATAAGACCTGGATCCTTACGATAGCCAAAAATAAATCGTTCAACGCTCTGAAAAGAGGAAAGAGAGAAGTGTTCGTGGACTTTTCGGAAAACGAAAACCTAGGCGGGCGTTACGAGATTTCCGATCGAGTGGAAACGGGCGTGGCGCTCAAAGCCGCGTTGGAACTTTTAAACGAGACGGACAGACAGATCGTGTTACTTAAAAATACGGGCGTAAAGACCAAAGAGATCTCCGCGCTTTTATCGATGCCGAGAGGAACGGTTTCGTGGCGGTACGCCGAAGCGTTAAAACGGTTAAAAAATTATCTGGAGGACGGGAAATGAAGAAGTCGGAACTCGAAAGACAACTGAAAAAAGATCTTGAAGCTTCCGCGCCTTTGGATTTTTCCGCCGTATGGGCAAAATGCGATGAGGGAACGGAAAGGGAAGAAGTACCCGTAAAAGTTCCCGTGTTCGCGTCAGCCGACGGGGAAGGACGGGAGACTCGATCGAATAAGGCGTTATGGCTTCGCGTTTGCGCGCTCGCGCTCGCGGCGGCACTCGTCGTCGTTTTTGCGATCGTGGCGATCTTCAAGAACTTAGGCGGGGACGCGAAAGACCCGATCCCGTCTTTTTCAAGCGGGTCGTTCGTGATCGATATCAACCCTTCCGTTAAGGTTTCGTACGACGAAAACGGCGTCGTCACCCGCGCCAAGGGCTTGAACGAGGACGGCGAGGCGTTATTGATCGGCGTGACGATGGTCGGGAAGGATTATAAAAATGCGGCAAACGAGTTGTTTTTGCGTTGCGTGCAGCTGGGTTATTTTTCGGCTGCGCGGGAGGATAACGCGGCGCTCGTGTCCGCGACCGACGAGAACGGGAACAAGGACGCGGCGATGACGGGCGCGTTACAAAAAACCTTTTTGGAAAAGTTCAACGAGAAAAACATCCGAGGGGTCGTGATCACGGGCGTGGTCAATTCCGCGCTTGATCAAGCGGCGGAAAGCTACGGTATGGATACCCAAAAATATTCGTTGGTTCTTTCCTATCTCAGTCTTTTGGACGGCTTGACGGACTCCGAGCGCGAAACGATGATCAAGGAATGTGCGCAAGAGTCTGTAAAAGAGATCTATAAAAAGATCCAAGAGGAGGAAACGGCGCTTAAAAAAGCCGAATTGGAAACGCTTGAAACGGAGCTTTCGGAAATGGAGAGTCTGCTTTTCGCAACGATTGCCGAAAGGATAGAGGAGCTTTTAAAACGCTTCTCCGAAAAAATCGAAGAACTGTACGGGGAGTCTGCGAACGAGTCCGAAGAAGATCGTCGCGAGGAGCTTCCAAACGAAGGCAAAGCGGGCTGGCACGAGAACAACGTAAACCAATCCAAAGAAGAGCGGTATGAAAAATGGATAGAACAACTGCAAAAGTATTCCGAACAGTTGGAAGACGCGCAAAAACAAGGTGAAGCAAAGAGGATCGTCGAAGAGATCTTGGCAACGCTCGCGTTAATGCAAGAAGAGGAAACGGATATCCTTTTAAAAGCGATCATCGCCGTCACGCAAGAGGCGATCTCGCAAGCTTACGAGGCGTTTGACAGCATTGCCGACAGTATTCGCGCTAAGAATCTGACGGCGGAAGAGATCATAGAAAAACGGCTCGAAACCTTCGGCGACGAAGAAGCGGGTGAGGAAATTGACGTTGAGGAATGGCAAAAGGCGCACGCAGAGCAGTTTGCCTCCGATTGGTACGAGCTAAAAAAGAGTTGGATAAAAGAGCGCGAGCGCGATTTGGACGATTAAAAGCCGAATTTGAGAATGAGTTCTGTGGAAAACAGGACTCATTTCTTTTACTAAAAAAGCAAATAAAAATTTTGCTCAAATACTTTTCTTTTTGGGAAAAACGTGGTATAATATAATATAGTAAACGATAAAAGTGCTAAGGGAGGCGTAAATGAAGGTAACGCAAGACGTTTTCTATATCGGCGTTAACGACAGAAAAATCGATCTTTTCGAAGGTCAATATCGCGTGCCGAACGGTATGGCGTATAATTCCTACGTGATCCTCGACGAAAAAATCGCCGTGCTCGACACGGTGGACGCGGCGTTTAAAGAAGAATGGCTCGATAACCTTGAAAAGGCGCTCGACGGCAGAAAGCCCGAGTATTTGATCGTACAGCATATGGAGCCCGATCATTCGGCGAATATTCTCGCGTTCGCGAAAGCGTACCCCGAAGCGAAGATCCTTTCGTCGTCGAAGTCGTTCGTGATGATGAAAAACTATTTCGGTACGGATTTTACGGACAGACGGGTCGTAGTGGGCGACGGGGAAAAACTTTGCCTTGGCGCACATACGCTGAACTTTATCGCCGCGCCGATGGTGCATTGGCCCGAAGTGATCGTAACCTACGACGAAAAGGATAAGATCCTATTTTCCGCCGACGGGTTCGGGAAATTCGGCGCGCTGGACGCGGACGAGGATTGGGCTTGCGAAGCGAGACGGTATTATTTCGGAATCGTCGGGAAATACGGCGTACAGGTACAGAATCTGCTGAAAAAATTATCCGGCTACGAAATTCGGGCGATCTGCCCGTTGCACGGCCCCGTACTCAAAGAAAATCTCGGTTATTATCTCGATTTATACGATACGTGGTCGAGCTACGGCGTGGAAAGCGAAGGGGTGTTGATCGCGTATACTTCCGTGTACGGCAACACGAAAAAAGCGGTGGAACTGCTCGCGGAAAAATTGAAAGAAAAGGGCTGTGAGAAAGTGGTCGTCACCGATCTTGCGAGGTCGGATATGTCGGAAGCGGTCGAGGACGCCTTCCGTTACGGCAAGCTCGTGCTGGCAACGACGACGTATAACGGCGGGATATTCCCCTTTATGCGGGATTTTATCGGGCATCTGGTCGAGCATAATTTCTGTAACCGCAAGGTGGGATTGATCGAGAACGGGAGTTGGGCGCCAATGGCGGCGCGGGTGATGAAAGGACTGTTAGAGCCTTGTAAGAATTTGCAATTTACCGAAAACTCGGTAAAGATATTATCGGCTTTAAACGACGAAGGTCGGGCGCAGATCGACGCGCTGGCGCAAGAACTTTGCTAAAAATCAAGGAGGAGCGAACTATGAGCAAATATATATGCAACGTATGCGGCTGGGAATACGACGAGGAAGCGGGATCGCCTGAAAACGGGATCGCACCCGGGACGAAATTCGAAGATTTGCCAGAGGATTTCGTATGCCCGCTCTGCGGCGTTGATAAAGAAAATTTCACGGAAGAAGAATAAAAAAGGAGATAGAGAAATGGAAAATTATATGGTTTGCAACTGTAAGCAGGTGAGCTACACGGATATCGAGAGCGCGCTCGAAAACCACACGAAAATGGAGGACGTCCTGGAAGTATTCGAGGACGTGCAAAAGATCACCCATTGTTCGACGGGTTGCGGCGGCTGTCACGATAAAGTACTCGGCGTGATTTCCGAAATTATGATGCGTTGAGCGTAAAAAGCGACAAAACAATGAAAACGCACCCCGACGGGGTGCGTTTTTTCGTGCCTTATTCCTTGGTCGGGTCGAAAAATTCCACGAGTTTTTGATAAAACCGTAAGCGTTCGCCGTTTGCCGCTTCCGCTTCTTTAAACAGGGTTTTGGCAAGGGCAGGGTCGGATTTAAATAGGGAAGCAAACCGATTTTCGCCGAGCAGGAACTCTTTGAGCGCCATCGTCGGCGCTTTGGAGTCGAGCGTGAACGGATTTTTACCCTCCGCTCGCCTTGCGGGGTTGAAGCGGTAAAGATTCCAATACCCGCTCTCCACCGCGCGTTTTTCCTCTTCCATACATTTCCCCATATACGCGCCGTGCGCAATACAGGGCGAATACGCGATAATGATCGACGGACCTTCGTAGGCGGCGGCTTCCGTGAACGCGTTTAAAAGCTGTTGCTTATTCGCGCCCATCGAAACCTGCGCGACATACGCCGTACCGTAAGACATCGCCATCAGTCCGAGATTTTTCTTGTGCTTGCGCTTGCCCGCGGAAGCAAACCGCGCAACCGCGCCCATCGGGGTCGCTTTGGAGGACTGCCCGCCCGTGTTGGAATATACCTCCGAATCGAGTACGAGAATATTCACGTTTGCACCGCTTGCAAGCACGTGATCTAAACCGCCGTAGCCGATGTCGTACGCCCAGCCGTCGCCGCCTATAATCCATACGGACTTATCCCCGCCCCCGTCTTTCGCCGCGTCTAGCGCAAGGCGCATACCGTAGCCGAATTCGGCGTTATCTTCAAAGAGCGAGTTCGCCCAAGCAGGACCTTTGCCGTCCTTGTTTTTGGAATAAGGGCAGGTGGGGGAAGAACCGCCGTAGATCGACGAGCAACCAGTTGCGTTGGCGACGATCATTTTTTCACCGAAAAGCTGGGTGAGGACTTTTATATACGGCGTTTCTCCGCAACCCGAGCAAGCGTAGGAAAATTCGAAAAGAGGCTCGGAGAATTGACTTCCTTTAACGCTCGTGCGCTTGAATATACCCGTATCCGATTTTTCAAGAGTTTGAGCGAACTCCCAGTTTTTCCCCTCTGCGGGCATAAGCTCGGCGGCGGGGGTCATCACGAGCGCCTTGTTCGGCGCGGGGCAGGTATGCGCGCACACTCCGCAACCCATACAGTCGTGCGCGGCGACCTGTACGCGAAAGTTCGAACCCTTTACCCCCGTAGCAGGTACGGAACGAAACCCGTCGAGAGTACTTTTGCTTTCGCTGAAAACGAAGGGGCGGATGGTGGCGTGCGGGCAAACGAAGGAGCATTGATTGCATTGAATACAATTTTTGGGTATCCATTTGGGCAATTCGTGCGCCACGCCCCGCTTTTCGAGCTTGGTCGTACCCGTCGGTACGCTCCCGTCCGCGCGGAACGCGGATACGGGCAACGAATCTCCCTTTAACGACAAGATCGGGTGAATAAAGGAACGGAAATACCCGTCCTCAGACGTTGATAAAAGAGGTGCGCCGTCTTGCGTTTCCCGCCAAGAATCAGGGTAGTTTATCTTGTGCACGGCGGGCGGGGTCTGCTCGATCGCGGAGAGGTTCATCTCGACCACGCCGCTCCCTTTTTTGGAAAATTTACGCGTGAGCTCGGTTTTCAAATGCCCCGAAGCCTGTTCGTAGGGCAAGATCGTTTGGTTGACGAAGAAGAATGCGGCTTGCATAATCGTGCTCGTTCTGCCGCCCAAGCCTACGGCGTTTGCGATCTTCGTCGCGTCGATCGCGTAGAAAACCGCCCGTTTTTGCGCGATCTGCCGTTTGACTACGGCGGGCAGATTTTCTTCCAGCTCCGAAAGGCTCGACCACGGGCAGTTCAAAAGAAACGTACCGTCTTCTTTTAAATCGGAAAGCATATCGTAGCGGGTAAGATAGGACGGATTATGGCAGGCGATAAAATCCGCGCGGTCGATCAAATACGCCGAACGGATAGGGGATTTGCCGAACCGCAGATGCGAAACCGTCGTGCCGCCCGATTTTTTGGAATCGTAACAGAAATACCCTTGCACGTAAAGCTCGGAATGGTCGCCGATGATCTTGATGGAATTTTTGTTCGCGCCCACCGTGCCGTCCGAACCCAGTCCGTAAAACTTGCACGAAACGGTATGCTCGTCCGCGACGGAAAAGGGCGTAGAGCAGTCGAGCGAGGCGTGCGAGATATCGTCGTGAATCCCTACCGTGAAATGATTTTTCGGCTCGTCCGCTTTCAGGTTTTCAAAGATCGCAAGACACATAGCGGGGGTGAATTCTTTCGAGCCCAAGCCGTATCTTCCCCCGTATACGCGGATTTCGCCCCGTCCCGCTTCCGTAAGCGCGGCGCAAACGTCGAGATAGAGCGGCTCGCCGAGCGCGCCCGATTCCTTCGTGCGGTCGAGCACGGCAAGCTTTTTGCAGGTTTTCGGGATCGCGTTGATAAAATCCACGGTGGAAAAAGGACGGTAGAGCCGCACCTTGATCACGCCCGTCTTTTCGCCGTTTTCGTTCAACTTCTCGACGGTTTCTTCCATCGCCGAGCCGCCGCTTCCGATGATCACCGCCACTCGCTCTGCGTCGGGCGCGCCGAAATAATCGAAAAGGTGGTATTGTCTGTCCGTCACGGCGGCGACTTTATCCATAATTTCTTGCACTTTTTTGGGCGTGGCGAGATAGTAGGGCGTACCCGCTTCGCGGTTTTGGAAATAGGTGTCGGGGTTTTGCGCCGTGCCGCGCTGAACGGGAGAATCAGGGTTTAAAGCCCGCGCTTTGAAGAGTTCGATCGCCTCTTTATTCACGAGTTTTTCCATTTCCTCGTAGTCGATCGCTTTGATCTTCGAAAGCTCGTGCGAGGTTCTGAACCCGTCGAAAAAATGCAAAAAGGGCAACGAGGTTTCAAGCGCGGAAAGATGCGCCACGAGCGCCAGATCCATTACCTCTTGCACGGACGAAGAAGCGAGCATCGCAAACCCGCTTTGGCGACACGCCATCACGTCCTGATGGTCTCCGAAAATGCTCAGCGCGTGCGCCGCCACCGCCCGCGCGCTTACGTGGAATACCGTCGGCAACAGCTCGCCCGCGATCTTATACATATCGGGAAGCATCAAAAGTAAGCCCTGACTGCAAGTATACGTGGTGGCAAGCCCGCCGCAGGTCAACGCGCCGTGCATCGCGCCCGCGACCCCGCTTTCCGATTGCATTTGTACCACTTTCGGAACTTGTCCGAATAGGTTGGTTTTTCCGCCCGCCGACCACTCGTCGGCAAGCTCCGCCATAGGCGTGGAAGGGGTGATAGGGTAGATGATCGCAAGCTCGGAAAAAGCGTAGGAAACGTAGCTCGCCGCCGCGTTCCCGTCCATCGTCTTTTCGTGCATAAAATACCTCCGTAAAAAAGCGTTTTCCATAGTATATCCGAAATCGGAAGAAATTTTGCGCGGAGAAAAAGATTTCGAAAATCAGCACGGCAAAGTGCATTTGAAAGGTCGAGGGGATTGCCGCGGTCGCTAACGCTCCCTCGCAATGACAGGAGAGGTCAAAGGGATTGCCGCGATCGCTAACGCTCCCTCGCAATGACAGAGGCAAAACCATACGATTTATGTAATTTTACGGCTTTTTATCCTTTTTTGTATTGCGAAAGGGAAAAATTTATGTTATAATAATCGCGTAACAATGCAAAGGAGCGTATTTATGCAAAAATTATTCAACGTATGTGATTACGGCGCGGTTGCAGACGGCGTTACGTTAAACAGTCAAGCCGTGCAAAACGCTATCGACGATTGCGCGAAACAGGGCGGCGGAGTCGTCTTTTTCCCCGAAGGGGAATACGTACTTTCCACGGTATTTTTGAAAAGTAACGTAAAAATTTTGATCGACGGAGGCGCGAAGGTCCTCGGGTGCTTGGATTATTATGCGTATACACCGCAGGAAAAGATCGACTATCCCGCGTATCAGGACGAATCGCACACCTATTTCGACCACGCGATGTTCGTCGGGCGAGATCTGGAAAATATCGGAGTCTACGGCGCGGGCGAGATCGATATGCGCTCGATCTGGGACGAGGACGGCGTTCGCGGCGAAGCGATCAAGCACAGAGGTCCGAAATGTATTTCTCTCAAAAACTGCAAAAACGTGGAGGTCCATTCGCTCACGATCAATAACGTGACCGACCTTGCCGTATATTTTGCAGGGTGTGAAAACGTGGATATTTACGGTTTGAAAATGCGCGTATATATCGACGGGATCTCGCCCGATAATTCCAAGAACGTACGTATCCACGATTGCGATATCGAAACGGGGGACGACGGGATCGTTTTCAAGAGCTCGTACACGCTCAACCGTTTGGATATTTGTAAGGATATCAAGGTTTGGGACTGCCGCGTGAAGAGCCGTTGCAACGCGATCAAGTTCGGCACGGAAACCAACGGCGGGTTCGAGGATATCCTCATTGAAAATATCGATATCCGCGAAACGCGAATCACGGGTATTGCCATCGAAAGCGTGGACGGCGCGGTGATCGACGGGGTCACGCTTCGCAATATCAAAATGAAGAACGTAGGCACGCCGTTGTTTATCCATATCGGCAAGCGTATGCGCGGTCCTGAGGGGCGCGAGCTTGGGCAGATCAAGAACGTTTTGTTGGAAAATATCGTCGCGGAAGGGCCGTACGAGCCGTACGAAGTGATCGCTTGGAATTATTTTTCGTATAAAGCGGGGGATACCGTGCAATATCCTTGGATTTTCGGCACGGCGGAGAACTTCGACGATACCGCTTTGGCAAATTCGCGGTATAGCGATTGGCAGATCACCTCGAACGTATGCGGGCTTGAAGAAAGACCGCTGGAAAATATCACGCTCAGGAACGTGAAGTTCGTGTTAGACGGCGGGGTAAAGGAATATAAAAAGGAAGTGCCCGAAGAGGCGCAGGACTATCCCGAAGTATACGTTTACGGGCGAATCCTGCCCGCAAAAGGGATCTTTTTCCGCCATATCGACGGGCTGACGTTAGAGAACGTAACGATCCAAACGGAGCGCGAGGACGCACGCGAGCCGTTCGTGTTCGAGGACGTAAAAAATCTTGTTTGCAAGGAGTAACTCGATGCAACTTGACCGTTACGAGTTAGATACGTATTTGTTGCCGTTTTGGAAGGGCGAGGAAGTTTATCACGAAACGATTACCTTCGTCGGCGAAGAGGACGAAGCCCCCCTTTTATATCCACCGACGGAAATGATTTGCGTACGCAATTTCGCGCTCGATACCGTCTATGAAGCGGGCAAGGACTACTCGATCACAAAAGACGGCAAGATCAAACGGCTGAAAGGCTCGACAATGCCGTATTTCGAAACGGACGAGTTCTATTCGAAAGCCCCGGGGTCACACGCCATTCTCGTGGTGGAAGAAAAAGAGGGCGTACGATTTCCCGAACCGCGTTATTTCGCGTTCGGAGAAAAGGATTTTATGAACCGTAAACAGATCGCGGTAAGCTATCGCCACCAAAGCGGATATGAAGGCGTGATCCCGCCTTGCAAAAAGGAACGACTTCCCAAAACGCTGGCGAAACTGAACGTCAAAGCGCCGTTCAATTTTACCTTTTACGGCGACAGTATCACGACGGGTTGCAACGCGAGCGGGCTTCCCCAAGGCGGCGAAGTCGCACCGTATATGGAAGGGTTCGACAAGATGGTTTGCCGTCGGCTCGAAAATCGTTTCGGGGCGAAGATCACGCTTGGAAACGGCGCGGTGGGCGGTTGGAACGTCGTGCAAGGGAAAGAACGCTTCTCCGAGCGCGCGGCACATTTTTCGCCCGATCTGTTGTTGATCGGGTTCGGTATGAACGACGGCGCGCGGGCGGTGTCGGAATATAAAGAAACGACGCTTGATATCATTCGTCAGGCGCGGGAGATCAAGCCCGATTGCGAAATTATTTTAGTCGGTACGACTTTGCCGAACCCGGGGAGCAACTGGACGAAGAATCAGCCGCACTTCGTTTCCGCGCTGTACGAGATCGAGCAAGAGCTGAAAGGGGTTGCCGTAGCGGATATGACGGCGGTGCATAAAGATCTGCTGAATAAGAAACGCTATCGGGATATGACGGGCAACAATATCAACCACCCCAACGACTTTTTAATTCGCGCATACGCGCAGGTAATCTTGCAGACGATCGCGGGAATTTAAAGAATAAAAATAGAAATAAAAAGAGGAAAAAAGTATGGTAAACGATTTGATTTTCAAAACCCCCGAAGAAGAAGGGTTGGATTCCAAGTACGTGCTGAAATTTTTAAAAATTCTCGAACGCAGAAAAGTAAATCTTCATTCTTTTATGCTCGTACGCCACGGCAATATTATCGCGGAGGGCTATTATAAACCTTTTCATAAAGATTTTATGCACCGCTTGTATTCGTCGAGTAAGACTTACGTTTCGATGGCGGTGGGGTTGTTGATCGGCGAGGGGAAACTCAAACTCGACGATAAAATTCTCGATCATTTCCCCGAATATAAGGAAACCGAGTATCATAAATGGCTGAAAGATACGACGGTAGAGGACGCTTTGAAAATGTCCGTGCCGATGCTGACGGACACCTATTTTATGCGCGATTATAAAGAATGGGCGTGGACGTTTTTCAATCACCCGACCCGCTCCAGAGCCTTGAAGCCCGCGGGCACGGTGTTTAATTATAACACCTCCGGTTCGTTTATTCTCGACGTTTTGGTGGAGAAGATCACGGGCAAGCCGTTCTTGGAATATATGCGTCCCGTGTTCGATAAGATCGGCGTATCCAAAGATATCTGGTGCGTGAAAGCCCCCGACGGGTATTCGTGGGGCGGTAGCGGGGTCGTTTGTACGACGCGTGATTTTGCAAAATTCGGCGAATTGCTCTTAAATAAAGGCGAGTATAAAGGCGAACAGCTTCTCCCGCGCGACTACGTGGAAAAAGCGACGAGCAAGCAGATCGCAAACCTTACCGATAATTATTATTCCGACCGTCATTCGGCGGGCTACGGGTATCAAGTTTGGGTCAACGAAAAGGGCTTTTCGCTTTTGGGAATGGGCAGTCAGTTCGCGTTCTGCTTCCCCGACAAGGATTTTATGTTCGTCTGCAACGGCGACACGCAATGCAATAACGACACGTGCGGGGATTATATCTACGAAGCGGTGCGGTGCGAGCTGTACGATAACTTAAAAGACGGGGCGATCGCGCCAAACGAAGCGGCGCAAGAAGAGTTGAAAAAACGCCTTTCTAATCTCGAACCGCCCACCTTCGGCGAAGCCCGTTCGCAACACGAAGGGGCAATCAACGGTAAGATTTACGATCTGGAAGAAAACCGTTTGGGTTGGAAATGGGTGCGTTTCGACCTCGACGGTAAAAACGGCAAGTTGACCTACGAAAACGCGCGAGGGGTAAAAACGATCGGGTTTACGCTCGGCGAATATAAAAAGGCGACCTTCCCCGAAACCTGTTTTTACGATACGCAGGTGGATAAGCCCGCTAACCGCGAATTGGATTCGAATACCTACGCGGGCTGGTTGACCGAAACGCAATTACTTATCGCAAATTATATTATTGATACGAATTTCGGAAGCTGCTTTATGACTTTCGGGTTTAAAGGCGACGAAGTGGGAATAATGCTGAACAAACGCGCGGAGTTCTTTATGGAGGACTACGAGGGCTACGCAGGCGGTACGCTTCGAAAATAAAAAAGAAAAGCTCTCCTTGCAAGGAGGGCTTTCGTTGCAATTTTCGGAAAAATATGGTATACTGTTTTTACCGTAACGATTCAAAATAAGAGGAAATAAAATGAACGAATTGCAAAACAGGACGGAAATTTACGAGCTGTTGTCAAAACAGTATAAAAACGCGCAGGAGGTAATGACGGAAATTATCAACCTGCAAGCGATCTTGAACCTGCCTAAGGGCACGGAGCATTTTTTAAGCGACTTGCACGGGGAGTCGGAAGCCTTTCGGCATATTTTGAAAAACGCCTCGGGCGTTATTCGCACCAAGATCGACCTCGCGTTCGGCGACGGGCTGACCGTCGCGGCGAAAAACGAGCTGGCGACCTTGATCTATTATCCCGAAAAGCGTCTGGAAGCGCTCAAAAAACAAACGGACGATATGACGAGGGAATACCGCATTATCCTGCACAGGCTCATTGAAGTGGCGAAGCTGGTGGCGGCGAAATACACTCGCTCGAAGGTGAGAAAAGCGCTTCCCAGAAATTATCAGTACATTATCGACGAGCTGATCAATATGCCCGATCACAGTATCGTCAAATCGGAATATTATAGCCATATCATAGAAGGGATCATAGAGCTTGGGAACGCGGACAAATTTATTGCCGCCATCTCGGGAGTGATCTCGCGGCTCGCGGTGGATCATATGCATATCGTCGGGGATATTTACGACCGCGGCAACGGCGCGGCGCAGATTATGGATATGCTGAAAAACTATCATTCCGTGGATATTCAATGGGGCAATCACGACCTTTTGTGGATGGGCGCGCATTTTGGAAATAAGGCGTGCGTTTGTAACGTGATCCGCATCAACTGCGCCTATCGCACGCTCGCGGGGCTGGAAAGCGGCTACGGGATCAATCTCCGTCCGCTCGTCACCTTCGCGCTCGAAGAATACGGCGACGACGATACCTCGGCGTTTTCCATTTCCGACGTCTACGGCAAGGAAAGCGACTTCGAGAAAAACGATCTGCTCGCAAAAATGACCAAGGCGATCACCGTCATTCAGTTAAAGATAGAAAATCAGCTGATCAAAGCGCACCCCGAATTTGAAATGGACGATAGGATCTTATATCCTTCGGATACCTTGACCGAAAAGGAAAGCGCGCTGATCGATATTCTCACCGAGGAGTTCGTGCACAATAAACGCCTCGCCGAAGATATCGGCTTTATGCTCGCCAAGGGGAGTATGTATAAGATTGCAAACGGAAATCTGTTGCTTCACGGCTGTATTCCGACGGAGGAGGACGGTTCTTTCTCCTACGCGCCCGTGGGAAAAGAAAAATTTGCAGGAAAAGCGCTCTACGATCGGCTTGAAAAGCTCGTGCGCGACGCTTCGAAAAAGGACGGGTATTCCGTCGATTATATGTGGTATCTTTGGTGCGGGAAAAAATCCCCCGTTTACGGCAGAGATAAAATGTGCGTATACACCCGCTATTTCGAAGGTCGTATGGAGATCGAGAACAAGGATAAATACTACGATTTCGTCAAGGACGAGGGGTATTGCGTGAAGGTATTAAAAGAATTCGGGCTCGATTGGGAGTATTCCACGATCGTCAACGGACACGTGCCCGTCAAGGTAAAAGACGGCGAGCGCGCGGACAGCGGCAAAGGCAGACATATCACGATCGACGGCGGCTTCTCCAAAGCCTACCACGAAAAGACGGGTATCGGCGGATACACTTTGATACATAACTCGCAAGGTCTGTTTCTCGCCTCTCATTCCCCCGATTTTTCCAAAGAGGAAGCGGAAAACGGCGAAGCGGAATTCAAAAGCAGCGTAAGAACGGTGAAGCTTTACCGCTCGCGCGTGCTCGTTAAAGAAACGGACAAAGGCCGCGCGATGCAAAAGCAGATCGAAGTTTTGAAAAATATGCTGCACGAGTATTATAAGGTATAAAGGAAGTCCAGAAACTCAGTTTCTGGTTGGGTGTGGGGCAACGCCGCGTTATCGGACTCAATAAAGCAAAACGTAGTTTTGCGTCCTTCGCCGTGAGGCGATGGCGCGGCATAGCCGCGGGGACGAAAAGCTTGCGCTTTTCTTTTATGGGTACTTGGTTCCGCCTGACGGCGGCTCTTGACAGAGGGGCGTAAAGGCTCTGCCTTTACAATCCGCGAGGGGATTATCCCCTCGACCCTGTTCTTTTATCCGCTTATTTCAAAAAATAGCACGATCTTAATTTTTTTAAAGTTTTATCGCCTATTCTTTATTTGACCGTTTTATCCGTTTTGCCGTGAAAAAATTTTGTGCTATAATCAAAGAAGATAAAAGGCGGAGTATTCGTTAAAAATCGCTCAGGAATAAAAACGATAATACGATTTATGTAATTTACCCTTTTTTTCGTTTGTTTTTATATTGCACGCAAAAGCTAAGTGTGATATAATTAGGGTGCAAAAAAATCTAAGGAGATTTAAAAATATGATTAAAGTTGCACAATTCGGCGAAGGGAACTTTTTAAGAACGTTCGTGGACGCGTATTTCGATACGCTCGTAGAAGAGGGGAAAGAATATTCCGTAGATATCATTAAACCCATCACGTTCGGAACGCTCGAAAGATTTGAAAGACAGAATAACGAATACAATATCGTTTTGCGCGGCGCGAAGAACGGTGAAGCGGTGGAGGAAGTGAGAAAGATCACCGTGTTAAACAGCGTGATCGATCCGTTCGCGGACCAAAAAGCCTACTACGCGGTGGCGACCGATCCCGAACTTAAAATTATCGTGTCCAACACGACGGAAGCGGGCATCTGCTTTAACGCGGCGGACGATGTTAATGGGTTCGAAGGCATCACCTATCCCGCAAAGCTCACCAAATTCTTGCTTGAACGCTTTAACGCGGGTTTGGACGGGGTATACCTTCTTCCCGTGGAGCTGATCGACAACAACGCGGACGAGCTCAAAAAATGCGTGGATAGCTATATCGAGCTTTGGAAGCTGCCCGAGGAATTCAAAAAATGGAACGCGGAGCAGAATTTCTATTGCAATACGCTCGTAGACAGGATCGTTTCAGGTCATCCGAGAACGAAAGAGGACGCAGACCACCTCGAAAAACTCGTCGGATATAAAGACGAGCTCGTGTCCGTCGGCGAACCGTTCGGGCTTTGGGCGGTCGAGAAAAAGGGCGATATCGAGAAATATATCGTCGAAGGCGTACATAATATCGAAGTCGTGTTGACCACGGATATCGCTTACTATAAAAAACGCAAGGTGCGCGTGCTGAACGGAAGCCACACGAATATCGTTCCCGCAGGGCTTTGGGAAGGTGCGGTGACGGTATACGACTGTATGCAGGATAAAAAGCTCTTAGACTTTATGCTCGCGACGTTGAACGAGGAGATCGTGCCCTTCGTTTCGGATAACGTGGAAGCGACGAAAGTATTTGCCGACAGCGTACTCGACAGATTCTCCAACCCCTATTTGAACCATCTGCTGACGAGCATTTCTTTAAACAGCATTTCCAAGTGGAGAGCGAGAAACTTGCCCAGCTTTAAGGATTATTATTTGCGCTACGGCAAGATCCCCGCGAATATGGCGAAGGGCTTTTCGTATCTTATGAAGATCTATTCTTCCTTGAAAGAAAAGGAAGGGAAATACTACGTTCAGCTTCCTACAAGAGAGATCGAAGTGCTCGACGATCTGCCTTATTTGCAGTATTTCGCAAACGGCGGAAGCGTTGCGGCGTTTATGAAGGACGAAAAGGTTTGGGGCGAGGACCTCACGGCTTACGAAGGCTTCCAAGCGGCGGTGGAGGCGAATCTCCTTGCGCTTTCGGAAGGAAAGAGTTTGATTTAAAAGAAGCGTATGGATAAAAGGGCGTTGAAAAGAGAGTTGCTCGGGTATTCCTCGATGGTGATCGGTTGCGTTTTCTACGCGCTGTCCGTCGTGCTGTTTTTAGAGCCTTGCGGGATCGTCGCGGGCGGGATCACCGGGCTTTCCACCCTCTTTCATTTATTGAACGAAAATTTGCCGATCGGTATGATCACGATCGCGCTCAATTTGCCTATTTACCTTTTAGGGCTCAAATACGTGGGCTGGAAGTTTATCCTGCGTTGCGTGCTGACGGTTTCCGTACTCGGCGTAATGACGGATATACTCGCCTTTTTGCCCGCAATGACGGACAATAAAATCCTCGCTTCCCTTTACGGCGGGATCTGTCAGGGGATCGGTATCGGGCTGTTCGTAAAATTCCAGTTTTCGAGCGGCGGCACGGAGCTTTTGGGCAGACTCTTATCCAAATGGACGAGAACGGGGAATATTCCCGTATGGGTCGGGATCTGCGACGCGATTATCGTCGTGACGGGCGCGATTTGTCTTCGCGACGCGAACAATATCTTATTCGCGCTGATCGTGGTGTTCGTAAGTACGAAAATATCCGAAGTCGTGCTGTTGGGGCTGGAAAAGTCCAAGCTTTGCATTATCGTTTCGGATAAAGCGGAGGAAATTTCCGCAGAGCTTTTGAAAAACAGTCCCCGCGGCGTTACCCTTCTCGAAGGCAAGGGAATGTATACGAAAGAAGATCACGGCGTGCTGTTGACTTGCGTTAAAAATCGACAGCTCACACAGCTCAAACAGATCGTTCATTCCGTAGACGAAAACGCATTCGTGATCATCAACGAATCGGTAGAAGTACGCGGAAAGGGATTCAAAGATTGGAGTAAAGAAGAATGACGAAAAATATGATTATCAACGAAAAGGATAACGTGGGCGTAATGCTCGAAGGGAACGAGAGTATTCCCTCGGGACATAAATACGCCTTAAAAGAAATCAAAGAAAACGAATACGTTATCAAATACGGACAAATTATCGGCAGAGCCAAACGGGATATTGCCCAAGGCGAATGGGTACATTCGCATAACTTAAAGACCCACCTCGACGAAAACGCGGAGTATTCCTATTCGTTTGCGGCAAGCGAGCCGAAAGAACGGGAAGGGTATTTCAAGGGCTTCAAGCGCGAGCAGGGCAGAGCGGGGATCAGAAACGAAATTTATATCATTCCCACCGTCGGGTGCGTGAACGACGTTTGCAGACGGCTCGAAAAGAAAGCGCAAGCGCTCGTGAAAGGCTCGATCGACGGAATATTCGCGCTCACGCATCAGTTCGGCTGTTCTCAGCTCGGCGAGGATAACGAAAATATCAAAAAGCTTTTGTGCGCCGTCGCGCTCAATCCCAACGCGAGCTTCGTTCTGTTCGTGGGACTGGGTTGCGAAAATAACGGTATGGACGGAATCAAGGAATATCTCGCGCCGTACGGCAGAAAAAATATCGAATATTTCAACTGTCAGGAAGTCGAGGACGAGATCGCTTACGGCTTGCAGATTCTCGAAAAATTCGCGGAACAGGCAAAGGATTTAAAGAGGGAAAACGTTCCCTTGTCCGATCTTTGTTTGGGGCTTAAATGCGGCGGCTCGGACGGGTTCTCGGGCATCACGGCAAACCCGCTCGTCGGAAGAATTTCCGACCGTATCGTATCCTACGGCGGAAGAGCGGTGTTAACCGAAGTTCCCGAAATGTTCGGCGCGGAACAGATCTTAATGAACAAGTGTAAGGACGAAAGGACCTTCGAGAAGTATAAAAAAATGATCGTGGACTTTAAGGACAGCTACATAAAGCAAGGCTTCCCCGTCTACGAAAATCCCAGCCCCGGCAACAAAAAGGGCGGGATTACGACCTTGGAGGAAAAATCCCTCGGCTGTATCGAAAAGGCGGGCTCGACGAAGATCAACGCGGTTTTGGGCTACGGCGATACCGTCGAAGAAAAAGGGGTGAGCGTTTTGAACGCGCCCGGGAACGATCTGATCGCGGCGACCGCGCTTGCGGCGGCGGGCTGTCAGATGGTGCTTTTCACGACGGGCAGAGGCACGCCCTTCTCCACCTTCGTTCCCACGATGAAGATCGGCACGAATAACCACATTTCTTCGTTTAAGGAAAACTGGATCGATTTCAACGCGTTCCCGATGGACGAGGACGGGCTGTTCGAGTTGGTGCTTGCGGTTGCAAACGGCGAAAAGAAGGTAAAGAGCGAGGACGTTCGCGAGATCGCCTTCTTCAAAACGGGCGTGACCCTTTAAATTAAAAAGAAAGGAGAGAGTTATGAGCTACATTAAAGACAATTTTTTATTGACGAACAAGACTGCGGAAAAGCTGTATAACGCTTACGCAAAAGATATGCCGATCTTCGACTATCATTGCCATCTGCCCGAAAAGCAGATTTTGGCGAACGAAACGTTCAACGACGTGTTCGAAATCTGGCTCGCGGGCGATCACTATAAGTGGCGCTTGATGAGAAACTACGGCGTAGACGAAGAAATGATCACGGGGAACGCTTCGCATAAGGAAAAATTCCTCGTCTATTGCAAAACGCTGGGTACGGCGTTCGGCAATCCCTTATATCATTGGTCGCAGGTCGAACTCAAAGAATTTTTCAACTGCGAGCTTGAAATTAACGAAGAAAACGCGGAGCAGATCTGGGATTGGTGCAACGAATATATCCGTTTGAACAAGATCACCCCGCAAAGCCTGATCGAAAAGTCCAACGTGAAATATATCTTCACGACGAACGAGGTGTTCGACGATCTGACCACCTTCGAAAAGATCGCGCAAAAGGGCTACGCGTTCAAGGTAATGCCCGCCTTCCGCGCCGATAAGATTATGAATATCGAAGCGGAGAAATATAACGAGTTCGTCGCGCTTTTGGAAGCGCTTACGGGCGAGATCAAGGATTTGACCGCGCTCGAAGCGGCACTCGAAAACCGTTTACAGGCGTTTATCAAGGTCGGCACGACGGCGAGCGATATTGCCCTTGAAAGAGTGTGTAAGGTCACGGAAAAAGCGGAAGCGGAAAAGGTATTTAAAAAGCGCAGAAGCGGCGAAGCCGTGAGCGTAGAAGAAGCGGAAATCTTCAAAGGATATCTTACCTATTTCCTCTTCAAGCTCTACGCAAAATACGATATCGCGACCGAGCTTCACGTGGGCGCGATGCGCAACAACAACGCCGTTATGATGGCAAAGCTTGGCTTAGATACGGGCTTTGACAGTATTTCCGAGGACAACAGCATTAAGCTTATGTCGAGACTGTTCGACCGTTTGAACAGCGAAAACAGCTTGCCCAAAACCATCGTGTTCAATCTCAATCCGAAAATGAACGCGGAAATTATGACTCTCATCGGCAGCTTCCAGTCGGGCGGGGTAAAAGGCAAGCTTCAATACGGACCCGCTTGGTGGTTCTTGGATAACAAAGTGGGAATGGAAAAGCATTTGGAGGACTTGACGGCGACGGGACATATCGGCGCGTTCGTCGGTATGCTCACGGACAGCAGATCGCTTTTGTCCTATCCCCGTCACCACTATTTCAGAAGAATTCTTTGCAACTATTTCGGCACGATGATGGAAAAGGGAGAAATGACCCAAAATACCGAGCTCGTCGGAAAAGTAGTGCAGGATATCTGCTTCAACAACGCGGTAGCGTATTTGAAAGTAGAAGGGAAATAAAAACGCAATAAAAAATATTTTTTACGGAACGAATACGGAGGTTTTATTATAATGGAAAAATTTGTACCTGTTGTCGTTATCAAAGAACTTGGCGAAACGGAAAAGATCTTGTCCGCTTTGAAAGCAAACGGAATTAACTGCGCGGAGATCACTTTCCGCACCGCTTGCGCGGCGGAAGCGATCGCGCTCGCTTGTGAAAAGTTTCCCGATATGAGCGTGGGTGCGGGCACGGTCATCAACGCTCAGCAATGCGAAGCCGCTTTAAAAGCGGGCGCGCAGTTTATCGTCTCTCCCGGTCTTTCGGTGGCGGTAGCGAAGATCTGTAACGAAAGAAATATCCCTTACTATCCCGGTTGCGTAACGCCTACGGAAATTATGCAGGCTTTGGATCTTGGGATCACGACGGTGAAATTCTTCCCCGCGAACGTCTACGGGGGCTTAAAGGCTATGAAAGCGCTTGCCGCGCCCTTCCCCCAGATCAAATTTATCCCGACGGGCGGCGTGGACAGAAGCAATATCGACGAATTCTTGGCTTGGGAAAAGATCGCCGCGATCGGCGGCAGCTTCTTCGTGAAAGAAGCGCTTGAAAAAGCGGAAAAATAAAAAATTTTAAGGAGAAAAGATTATGAAAAAAGTTGTTACTTTCGGTGAATTGATGTTAAGACTCGCTCCCGAAAATTATCTCAGATTCGTGCAGAGCGACAAATACGAAGCGACCTTCGGCGGCGCGGAAGCGAACGTAGCCGTATCGCTTGCAAACTACGGCGTGGACGCGGCGTTCGTATCCAAGCTTCCCGCGCACGAGATCGGACAGGCGGCGGTAAATTCCCTTCGTAAGTTCGGCGTAGACACCTCTAAAATCGTCCGCGGCGGCGAGAGAGTGGGGATCTATTACTGCGAAAAGGGCGCGAGCCAAAGACCCTCTAAGGTCGTTTACGACCGCGCGTATTCCGCGATCGCGATGGCGAAAAAATCCGATTTCGATTGGGAAGCCGTTTTCGAAAACGTGGATTGGTTCCACTTCACGGGGATCACGCCCGCGTTGAGCGACGAAGTGGCGGAGATCTGCCTCGAAGCTTGTAAGGCGGCGAAGGCGAAGAACATCACGATTTCCTGCGACCTCAATTTCCGCAAAAAGCTTTGGAGCAAGGAAAAAGCGGGTCAGGTAATGGCGAAGCTTTGCGAATATATCGACTACTGTATCGCGAACGAAGAGGACGCGAAGGACGTATTCGGCATCGAAGCGGACAATACGGATATCTACGGCGGCAAGCTGGACAGAAACGGCTACATCTCCGTTGCAAAAAAGCTCACGGAAAGATTCGGCTTCAAGGGCGTTGCGATCACCCTTCGCGAAAGCAAATCCGCGAACGACAACGACTGGTCGGGTATGCTCTACACGGGCGGCGAAGCGTATTTTAGCAAGAAATATTCGATGCATATCGTAGACCGCGTAGGCGGCGGCGACTCCTTCGGCGGCGGGCTTATCTATTCGCTCGTGAACGGCGCAGAGCCTCAAAAAGCAATCGAATTCGCGGTAGCGGCGAGCTGCTTGAAGCACTCGATCGAGGGCGATTATAATATGGTTTCCGTTGCGGAAGTGCAGAACCTTGCGGGCGGCGACGCGAGCGGAAGAGTACAAAGATAAACTATGGCAAAATATATCGTAGCGATCGACCTTGGCGGTATGAGCGCGAAAGGCGCGTTGTTCACCATCGAGGGCGAACTGCTTTGCACCAGCAGAGTAAAAACGAATAAATCGGACGGTTTCGAGGGGACGATGCACGCTCTTGCCGAGCTTTCCAAGGCGCTTACCGAACGGCACGGCGTTTCTTTTGCCGACGTAGAGGCGATCGGCGTAGGTTCGCCCGGCGTCGTAGACAGTAGGGCGGGCGTTGTGCTCCGTTGGACGAATTTCGAATGGGATACCGTGCCTTTTTCCGAAAGGCTTTCGGCGCTTACGGGCAAGCCCGTGTACGTTGCGAACGACGCGAACGTAGCCGCGCTCGGCGAGGCGAAATTCGGCGCGACCGCTCAGTATCAAAGCAGCATTTTCTTAACGATCGGCACGGGGATCGGCGGCGGTATCGTGTTCGACGGTAAACTGATCGAAGGCTATAAAAGCGCGGGCGCGGAGCTCGGGCATATCACCATTCGCGAAGGCGGGCTTCCCTGCCTTTGCGGGCGTAGAGGTTGCTATGAAAAATACGCTTCCGCAACCGCTTTGATCGGACAGACACGTCACGCGATGGTCGAGAACCTCGACAGCCTTATGTGGCAGATCGCGGAAGGAAAGATCGAAAACGTAGACGGCAGAACGGCGTTTGAAGCGGCGCGACGCGGCGACGAAACGGCGAAGAAAGTTATTGAACAATACGTCGGGTATCTTTCGGAAGGGATCGCCGACTTCGTGAATATTCTCCGTCCCGAAGCCGTAGTGTTAGGCGGCGGGATCGCCAACGAAGGCGAGGCGCTATTCGCGCCCCTTCGCAAAGCCGTGGACGAGAGAACGTATATCGCGATGGATATCGTGCCTTTGAAGATCGTCGGGGCGCAGCTTGGAAATTTGGCGGGCGTTTACGGCGGCTATGCGATCGCTTCGGAAGGCTTAAAACGAAGCTGAATCGAAAAAATTGAAAAGAAAGTCGAAAAATATCGAAAAAATCGTTGACAACGGACGAGAATTTTGATATAATAACTAAAATTTCATAAGTCAGACGAAGATTGCAGAAACCTAACGGGCGACCGCGATCGGATGACACTCCGGAGAATCTCACAGAACGCGAGTTTGAGTGAGTGCCGAAGGGGCAAGGCGGGCAAAACCGTTAATCTCTCAGGCAAAAGGACAGAGTTTTTTCTTTTCCCGTAAAGAACGGGAGTAGTTTACGAAACGGACGGAGTGATTGTTTTTATCACTCCGTTTTAATTTTAAAAAATTTTTCTGAAAAGGAGAAAGAAATATGGAAGAGTGGTTACTCAAAGTAGTAAGTACGATCAACGCCTTTTTGGCGGATTATATTTTGATCGTACTGTTGGTAGGCGTCGGTATCTGGTATACCGTCAAGACGAAATTCGTTCAGGTTCGCTGTTTCGGACAGGGAATGAAGAACGTATTCGGAAGCGTTTCTTTGAACGGGAAGAAGGAAAAATCGGGTATGAGTTCCTTCCAAGCCTTTGCGACGGCGGTTGCGGGTCAGGTCGGTACGGGAAACATTATCGGCGCTTCGGGCGCGATCTTGCTCGGCGGGCCGGGCGCGATCTTCTGGATGTGGATCATTGCCTTTTTAGGTATGGCTACCATCTACGCCGAAGCGGTTTTGGCGCAAAAGACGAGAGTCGTCGGAAAAGACGGCACGGTCGCGGGCGGCCCCGTGCAGTATATTAAAACGGCGTTCCCCAATAAATTCGGGAAATTCCTCGCGGTGTTTTTCGCCGTTGCCAGCGTGATCGCGCTCGGCTTTATCGGGGCGATGGTGCAATCCAACTCGATCGGGGAAGCCATTCATAACGCGACGGGCGGGTTCGTGCCTACTTGGGTCGTAGGGCTTGTCCTCGTGCTCGTTTGCGCGTTTATCTTTATCGGCGGCGTTTCGCGTATCGCGTCCGTTTCGGAAAAGATCGTGCCCGTAATGGCGGTGTTATACATACTCGGCGGGATTATCATTCTGTTTGCCCGTATCACCTTTATCCCCGAAGCGTTCGGTATGATCTTCAAATACGCCTTTAATCCCAAGGCGATCATCGGCGGTTCGGTGGGTATGGCGATCAAAACGGCGATCAGTCAAGGCGCAAAGCGCGGCTTGTTCTCCAACGAAGCGGGTATGGGTTCTACCCCGCACGCACACGCGCAAGCAAACGTGAAAACTCCTCATCAGCAGGGCACGGTCGCGATCGCCAGCGTATTTATCGATACCTTCGTAGTGCTTACGTTCACCGCGTTGATCGTGATCTCCACGCTTTACACGAGCGACAACGCAGGCGCTTGGATGACGTTGGATAAGAGCCAAATGGTGGCGAACGGGTTTGCCGTTGCGTTCGGCGGCGGAAGCGTAGCGCTCAAAATCGGCAGCATTTTCGTGGCGATCTGCTTGACTTTCTTCGCGTTCTCGACTATCGTAAGCTGGAACTTGTTCGGAAAGATCAACTTCGAATATTTATTCGGCAAAAAAGGCTTAGTCGTGTATTCGCTTCTCGCGCTCGTATTTATCTTGCTCGGGTCTATCTTCCAAAACGATTTGGTTTGGGAACTCACCGACTTCTTTAACTATTTAATGGTGCTTCCCAACGTGATCGCCTTGTTCGCGCTGACGAAATTAGTGCAGAGCGAGATCAAGAAAAACAGCTTTAAAAAGAAGGGCGAGCCTTTGTACGAGCCGAAAGAGGAGACGAAATCGGTAGCGGAGGGAGCTGCGGAAGAAGCCGCGGTTGCCGAGGCGGAAAAAGAATAAATTTTTTCTTAAAAACTTTATAAAAATACGTTCAAAACCGTTGACTTAACTTTTTCGGTGTGCTATTATATTGTATAATTATATAAATAAATCATAACGATAGCCGCGATTCGTTTTTTGAATCGTAGACGGGAGGTTGATTATGGAAATCAAAATTACGAAAACGACGACTCCCTCCGTGATGCCGCCGGAAGAAAGCTTAGGGTTCGGGAAAGTATTCACCGATCATATGTTTATTATGGATTACAATGATAAACAGGGTTGGCACGACGCTCGGATCGTGCCGTTCGGGAAGATTTCCTTGCATCCCGCGTCAACGGTTTTGCATTACGGCGCGGAAATTTTCGAGGGCTTGAAGGCGTACAGAAGAGCGGACGGCGGCGTTCAGCTTTTCCGCCCGATGGAAAATATCAAGCGTATGAACCGTTCGGCGGAGCGTATGAGTCTGCCTCTTTTAGAGGAGAAAGACGCGCTCCAAATTCTCGAAACCTTCGTGCGGCTGGAAGAGAGATTCGTGCCGAAGTCCTTTGGAACTTCCCTTTATTTGCGCCCGTATATGTTCGGTAACGACGAGTCGCTCGGCGTACACGCGGTGCATAACGCGACCTTTATGTTGATCGCGTCCCCTTCCGGAAGCTACTATGCGGAAGGCATCAATCCCGTCAATATTATGATCGAATCGGAGGACGTGCGCACCGTCAGAGGTGGCACGGGCTACGCAAAATGCGGCGGCAACTACGCGGCGAGTACGCGTGCGGGCGAACGCGCGGCGAAAATGGGATATTCGCAGGTGTTGTGGCTGGACGGCGTGGAGAGAAAATATATCGAAGAAGTCGGCGCGATGAACGTTATGTTTAAAATCGGCGACGAGATCGTAACGCCTGAGCTTACGGGCTCGATCCTGCCCGGGATCACCCGCAAGAGCTGTATCGAAGTGTTGAAAGATCTCGGCTATAAAGTGAGCGAACGATTGTTGTCCGTAGACGAACTCGTATCCGCGCTCGAAAGCGGGGAACTCAAAGAAGCTTGGGGTTGCGGCACGGCGGCGGTCGTATCGCCGATCGGCAAGCTTGCCTATAACGACAAGGAATACGTCGTCGGGAACGGCGGGATCGGGGAAGTTACGCAAAAACTCTACGATATCTTAACGGGGATTCAGTGGGGTAAGATTGAAGATAAGTTCAACTGGATTCATAAGCTTTGATCGTATAAACGTCGCATTTCTTCGTCGCGACTGCGCGCCCCTTGCTCGTTTACGGCAAAGTAAACTCCCTGCGTGGTGCTCGGCGCTTCTTGAACTGCTTGTTTCTCCGATCAAAGGAGAATATACGCATTTCTTCGTCGCGACTACCCGAAAAAACGGGAGTTTTACTCGAAAAATTTTACCAAATGCGAAAAAGCGCGCAATTCGCGTTGACAAATTTAAAAAAATAGTATACAATATTACAAATATTTATTTTCTAACAAAGGCGATGAAGGGATAAAAATTCATTGAGATGCGTTTCAGAGAGTCGGCGGGCGGTGCGAGCCGATACGGGCAATGAAATATGCTCCTCCCGGAGCCTCCGAGAGAACGGCGGAAACGCTCAGTAGATTCGGACGGGTTCTCCCGTTACAGAGAGGTCTTTTACAAGACGCGAGTGGGTGAGCCTTCACCAAGAAGAGTGGTACCGCGGAGAAAAAACTTCGTCTCTTTCAAGCGGCGTTTCGTTGCGCCGAGAGAGAGGCGATTTTTGTTTAAAAGACAGCGAAAAAGGACGACTATGAAAAATAACGACAAATATGTAAAACAATTTTTCTCGCCCGAGGGCGTGACGATGGACTGGATGAAAAAACAGTATATCGAAAAGCCGCCCGTTTGGTGCAGCGTGGATCTTCGCGACGGCAATCAAGCGTTGATTATTCCAATGAGCCTCGAAGAGAAGCTGGAATTTTTCAAGCTCTTGTGCGAGGTCGGCTTTAAAGAAATCGAAGTGGGCTTCCCCGCGGCGAGCGAAACGGAATATGAATTTTGCCGCACGCTGATCGAGCGCAATTTGATTCCCGACGACGTGACGATACAGGTTTTAACGCAGTCGCGCGAGCACATTATCGCAAAGACCTTCGAAGCCATCGACGGCGCGAAACACGCCGTGGTGCATCTTTATAATTCCACTTCCGTTTCTCAGCGTGAACAGGTGTTCAAGCGGGATAAAAAGCAAATTATCGAGATTGCCGTAAAAGGCGCGAAGCTGTGTAACGAATATAAGGCGAAAGCAAAGGGCAAGATCACCTTCGAATATTCCCCCGAAAGCTTCACGGGCACGGAGCCCGAGTTCGCGGCGGAGATCTGCAACGCGGTACTCGATATCTGGAAGCCGACGGCAAACGATAAGGCGATCATCAATCTTCCCGTAACGGTATCTCACTCGATGCCGCACGTGTACGCGAGCCAAGTCGAATATATGTGTAAGAATTTAAAGGGCAGAGAAAATCTCGTGATCTCTTTGCACCCGCATAACGACAGAGGCTGTGCGATCGCCGATAGCGAAATGGGTTTACTTGCGGGCGGCGACCGTATCGAAGGCACGCTCTTTGGAAACGGCGAGCGGACGGGGAACGTGGATATTATCACGCTTGCGCTTAATATGTATTCGCAGGGCGTCGATCCCAAACTCGATTTTTCCAATCTTCCGAAGATCACCGCCGTTTACGAAAAAGTCACGAGAATGCGCGTGAGCGAACGCCAACCGTATAGCGGCTCGCTCGTGTTCGCGGCGTTTTCGGGTTCGCATCAGGACGCGATCGCAAAGGGTATGAAATACCGCGAAGAAAAGGGACTTTCGACTTGGACCGTACCTTATCTCCCCATCGACCCCGCCGACGTAGGGCGGGAGTACGAGGCGGACGTTATCCGCATCAATTCCCAGTCGGGAAAGGGCGGGATCGGGTATATCCTCGAAACGCAGTTCAAGCTGGTGTTGCCTCCGAAAATGCGGGAGGTGTTCGGCTATCACGTGAAGAGCATTTCCGATCACGAGCACAGGGAATTGCAGCCCAAAGAGGTCTACGAAATTTTCCTCCGCGATTTCGTGAACGTAAGCGATAGGCTCGACGTGCTCGAAAACCGTTTCGAAGCGGACGGCGAAAAAGTAAACGGTTTGGTTTGTATCGCCTATAACGGCAGACAGTTTGAAAAAATCGTTTCGGGCAACGGCAGACTCGATTGCGTTTGCAACGCGATCAAAGGCGTTCTCGGCGAGGACTTTACGCTCGAAAGCTACGTAGAACACGCGATCGAAGAAAAATCTTCGTCCAAAGCGGCGTCGTACGTTAGTATTTCGAAAAACGGCAAAACGTATTGGGGAACGGGTATCCACAGCGACATTATGATCTCGTCGGTGAAGGCGCTCGTTTCCGCAGTCAACCGAATGTTGGCAGAATAAAAGGAGTAAGAAATGAAATTAACAGGCGCAGAAATAATCGTAAAAACGCTTATAGAGCAGGGGGTTACCGACGTGTTCGGCTATCCCGGCGGGCAGGTGATCAATATCTACGACGCACTTTATAAGTATAAAGAAGAAATCAATCATATCTTAACGGCGCACGAACAGGGCGCGTCGCACGCGGCGGACGGGTATTCCCGCGCGACGGGAAAAGTCGGCGTTTGTATCGCGACGAGCGGACCGGGCGCAACCAACCTCGTCACGGGGATCGCAACCGCTATGCTCGACTCTATTCCTATGGTCGCGATCACGGGCAACGTGCCCAATTCGCTGATCGGAAAGGACAGCTTTCAGGAAATCGACATTACGGGCGTGACGATGCCGATCACCAAGCATAACTTTTTCGTCGCAAAGGTCGAAGACCTTGCCGACACCATTCGCCAAGCGTTTTCGATCGCAAAATCGGGCAGACCAGGTCCCGTTCTGATCGACGTTCCCAAAGACGTACAGGTGAACACGTGTGAATTCGAAGACCAAGGCGTAGTGGAAAAGATACCTCTTCCCAAAGTAGACGAAGCTTTGATCGACGAGGCGGTAGAGCTGATATCTCAGGCGAAAAGACCGTATATCTATATCGGCGGCGGCGCGGCAGGTTTGGGAATGGGACGGGAAATCGTTGAGTTTGCCCGCAAGATCGACGCCGTGATCGGTTGTTCGTTTATGGGGCTTTCCGCCGTTCCCGACGAAAACGAAAGATTTTTAGGTATGCAGGGTATGCACGGGCATTACGCGTCGAGCGTGGCGCAAAACGAAGCGGACTTGATCCTTGCGGTCGGCGTCAGATTTTCCGATCGCGCGACGGGCAACGTTGCGAAGTTTGCGAAAAACAGCAAGATCGTGCAACTCGATCCCGATTCCGCGGAGGTCAATAAGAACGTACGCGTGGATCTGGGGCTCGTCGGCGACGTGGAAGATTCGTTTAAGCGTATCGCGGAAAAATGCGTAAAGAGAAACTTGCCCGAATGGATTAAAAGAGTAGAAACGCTCAAAGAAGAAGAAAGAAAATTTGAAGCGGAGATCGCGGCTTCGCAAACGGCGGCGCTTACGCCGAAAATGATCGTGCAGACGATCAACGAGCTCAAACCCGCCCGCACGGTGATCGCGACCGACGTTGGTCAGCACCAGATGTGGACGGCGCAATATACCACCTTCGATATGCCTCGGCGTTGGGTTTCGAGCGGCGGACTCGGCACGATGGGCTTCGGGCTCGGCGCGGCGATGGGCGCGTACGTAGCCACGGGCGATCCGACCGTGCTCGTGACGGGCGACGGAAGCTTCGGAATGAACTTAAACGAGCTTGCCACCGCCGTTTCGTATAATATCCCCGTCGTGATCGTTTTGATGAACAACGGCGTTTTGGGTATGGTACGACAATGGCAAACCCTTTTCTTCGGGAAACGGTATTCGCAGACGGTGTTATCCCGCCAAACGGATTTCGTCAAGCTCGCGGAAGCGTTCGGCGCGGTGGGAAAACGCGCGACGAATTTGGGTGAGTTCAAAGCGGCGCTCAAAGAAGCGTTCACGCTCAACCGTCCCGTCGTGATCGACGCGCAGGTGGATAAAGACGAGTTCGTGTTGCCGATGTTGCCCCCGGGCGGCGCGATCGACGACATTATCGTGAAAGTGGAAAAATCGTAAAGGAGATCGTACTATGAACAGATTCGTTATATCGGTTTACGTAGACAACCAAATCGGCGTTTTGACGAGAGTGACCAGCCTGTTCACCCGCCGTGGATTTAATATCGACACCTTGACGGTAGGGGAAACGGAGCGGAGCGAATATTCGCGTATCACCATCACGATGGCGGGGGATTGCTACGCTCGCGATCAGCTGATCAATCAACTCAAAAAGCAGGTAAACGTGAAAAAGGTGGAGATCCTCGAAGAGGACGCGACCAAACGCGAGTTGATGCTGATCAAAGTGCATAACGCTTCCGAAAACAGAAGCGATATTATGACGGCGGTGGACGTGTTCCGCGCGAGCGTGATCGACTATTCGCCCACGGCGATGTGTATCGAAGTGACGGGTAACCCGTCCAAGATCGACGCGTTCGTAAAGCTGATGCAGCCTTTCGGGATTCTCGAAATGTGCCGCACGGGTATCGTCGCGCTGGACAGAGGCGAACAGACGTTGTTTTCAAAATAAAATAAAAAGCCAAAAGGAGAAAAAGAAAATGGCAAACAGAATTTTTTATCAACAGGATTGTGATTTGAACAAATTAAACGGCAAAACCGTTGCGATTATCGGTTACGGTTCGCAAGGCCACGCGCACGCTTTGAACCTTAAAGATTCGGGCGTAAAAGTAATCGTCGGGCTTTATAAAGGCAGTAAGAGCTGGGAAAAGGCGGAAAAGCAGGGCTTGACCGTTATGACCGCAGCGGACGCGGCGAAAGCGGCGGATCTGATTATGATTTTGATCAACGACGAAAAGCAAGCGAAGCTTTATAAAGAAAGCATCGAACCCAACTTGACGGAAGGCAAAACGCTCGCGTTCGCGCACGGCTTCAATATACACTTCGGTTGTATCAAGCCCCCGAAGAACGTCAACGTGATTATGGTTGCACCCAAAGGGCCCGGACATACCGTTCGCAGCGAATATCAAGTCGGCAAAGGCGTTCCCTGCCTGATCGCGGTGGAACAGGACGCTACGGGCGACGCGCTTGAAATCGGTCTTGCGTACGCGCTTGGTATCGGCGGCGCGAGAGCGGGCGTGTTGGAAACCAATTTCAGAACGGAAACGGAAACCGACTTGTTCGGCGAACAGGCGGTGCTTTGCGGCGGCGTATGCGCGTTGATGCAGGCGGGCTTCGAAACGCTCGTAGAAGCGGGCTACGATCCCAGAAACGCGTACTTTGAATGTATCCACGAAATGAAGCTGATCGTCGATCTGATCTATCAGAGCGGCTTTGAGGGAATGAGATATTCCATTTCCAACACCGCGGAATACGGCGACTACGTAACGGGTCCGAAGATCATTACCGAAGAGACGAAGAAGGCGATGAAAAAGGTCTTAAAAGACATTCAAGACGGTACGTTCGCGAAAGAATTCCTGCTGGATATGTCCGACGCGGGCTCGCAGGTACACTTCAACGCGATGCGCAAAATCGCGGCGGAGCACCCTTCCGAAGTGGTCGGGAAAGATATCCGCAAGCTTTACAGCTGGGCGGACGAGGAGAAGTTTATCAACAATTAAGTTAATTTTTCGGCTTGCGCCGAAAGTTAATTTTGGCTTACAGTCAAGTGAAGTTTTTGCTTTCGCAAAAGTGAATTTGCTTCGCAGTTGCGGTAGAAATTTATACCATAACTTGCCCCGACGGCGCAAAATTCACTTTCACCCATAGGGTGGAAAATTCACTTGATTTATCAAACTTCACTTTTCACGAAGTGAAAAATTTCACTCTTTAAGGAGTATTTATGATCAAAGAAAAAGTAGTAAACGGATTCCATAACGCGCCCCACAGATCGCTCTATCACGCGCTGGGGCTTACCGAAGAGGAAATGCAACGCCCTTTGATCGGCGTGGTTTCTTCGCATAACGAGATCGTGCCCGGGCACGTCAACCTCGACAAGATCGCCGAGGCGGTCAAACTCGGCGTGGCGATGGCGGGCGGTACGCCCATTATGTTCCCTGCGATCACCGTTTGCGACGGGATCGCGATGGGGCACGTCGGAATGAAATATTCCCTCGTCACCCGCGATCTGATCGCGGACTCGACTGAAGCGATGGTGATGGCGCACGGCTTCGACGGGCTCGTAATGATCCCCAACTGCGATAAAAACGTGCCGGGGCTTTTGATGGCGGCGGCGCGGCTGAATATTCCCACCGTATTCGTTTCGGGCGGGCCTATGCTCGCAGGCAGAGTGGGCGGAAAAAAGCGTTCGCTTTCGAGTATGTTCGAGGCGGTCGGCGCGTATAAAGCGGGTAAGATCACCGAAGAACAGCTCACCGAATTTGAAAGAAAAGTATGCCCGACCTGCGGTTCTTGTTCGGGTATGTATACGGCGAATTCTATGAACTGTTTGACCGAAGTGCTCGGTATGGGGCTTCGCGGCAACGGCACGATCCCCGCGGCGTATTCCGCGCGTATCGAGCTTGCCAAGCACGCGGGTATGCAGATAATGGAGCTCGTGAAAAAGAATATCCGTCCCCGCGATATTATGACGGCTTCGGCGATCAGAAACGCGATCACCGCGGATATGGCGCTCGGCTGTTCGACGAACAGTATGTTGCACCTGCCCGCGATCGCCAACGAAGGCGGCGTGCCGTTCAGCTTAGAAGAAGTGAATAAGATCAGCGAAAAAACGCCTAACCTTTGCCACCTTGCGCCCGCAGGTCCGACCTATATGGAGGACTTGAACGAAGCGGGCGGCGTGTACGCGGTCCTCAAAGAACTCGAAGGGCTTGGACTGATCGACACGTCCGTTATGACCTGCACGGGCAAGACGATGGCGGAGAATATAAAGGACGTTTGCAACCTCGACGACGAGGTGATCAGAAAACCCTCGAACGCGTTCTCTCAAACGGGCGGGATCGCCGTTTTAAAAGGCAACCTCGCGCCCGACGGGTGCGTGGTGAAGCGTTCCGCCGTAGCCCCCGAAATGCTCGTGCACGAAGGCCCTGCCAAGGTCTACGAGAGCGAAGAGGAAGCGATTGCGGCGATCTACGCGGGCAAGATCCAAAAGGGCGACGTGGTAGTCATTCGCTACGAAGGCCCTGCGGGCGGTCCCGGTATGCGCGAAATGCTTTCACCTACTTCCGCGATCGCGGGTATGGGCTTGGATAAAGACGTGGCTCTTATCACCGACGGCAGATTCTCGGGCGCAACGCGCGGCGCGGCGATCGGGCACGTATCCCCCGAAGCCGTTTCGGGCGGTACGATCGCGTACGTAAAAGACGGGGATATCATTTCTATCGATATCCCGAACTATAAGATCGCGCTCAAAGTTTCCGACGAAGAGCTTACAAAGCGCAGAGCGGAAACGCCTATAAAGAAGAAAGAAGTTTCGGGGTATTTGAAGCGTTACGCGGCGCAGGTCAGCTCGGCGGATAAAGGCGCGATAATCAATCAATAAAGAAGGAATAAAAAATGTCAATGACGATGACGCAAAAGATCCTCGCGGCGCACGCGGGGCTTGAAAAAGTAGAAGCGGGACAGTTGATCTTAGTGGATATTGACCGCGTTCTCGGAAACGATATCACCTCTCCCGTGGCGATCAAGGAGTTTAACCGTATCGGGGCGAAAGAGGTCTACGATAAAGAAAAGGTGACGATGGTGATGGATCACTTCGCGCCGAATAAAGACATTAAAGCCGCCGCACAATGCAAAATGTGCCGCGACTTTTGCACGGAACACGAGGTCGTGAATTTCTACGACGTGGGCAAAATGGGTATCGAACACGCTTTGCTTCCCGAAAAAGGACTCGTGATCTGCGGCGACGTGGTGATCGGCGCGGACTCGCATACCTGCACTTACGGCGCGCTCGGCGCGTTTTCGACGGGGGTAGGCTCGACGGATATGGCTTGCGGTATGGCGACGGGCAAGGCTTGGTTCAAAGTGCCCTCGGCGATCAAATTCGTCTTAAAAGGAAAGCTTTCCAAATACGTGTCGGGCAAGGACGTGATTTTGCATATTATCGGCAAGATCGGCGTGGACGGCGCGTTGTATAAGTCGATGGAATTCACGGGCGAGGGCGTTTCTTCGCTTACCGTCTACGATAGGCTCACGATCGCGAATATGGCGATCGAAGCGGGCGCGAAAAACGGTATTTTCGAAGTGGACGAACAGACGCTTGCCTACGTGAAAGAACGCTCGGCGCGCGAGCCGAAGGTGTATAAAGCGGACGACGACGCGGTATACGACGAGGTGTACGAGATCGATCTGAGCGAGATCCGCCCGACGGTGGCGTTCCCGCACCTGCCCGAAAATACCAAGACGTTCGACGAGATCGGCGAGATCAAGATCGATCAGGTCGTGATCGGGTCTTGCACGAACGGACAGTATAAAGACCTTGCGGAAGCGGCGGAAATTTTAAAGGGAAGAACGGTTGCAAAGAACGTGCGCGCCATTATCATTCCCGCCACGCAGGATATTTATCTTAAAGCGATGGAAACGGGCTTGATCAAAACCTTTATCCAAGCGGGCTGTATCGTTTCCACCCCCACTTGCGGCCCTTGCTTGGGCGGCTATATGGGCGTGTTGGCGGCGGGCGAGAGAGCGGTGGCGACGACCAACCGCAACTTCGTCGGCAGAATGGGGCACGTGGATTCGGAAGTATATCTTGCTTCCCCCGCGGTGGCGGCGGCTAGCGCGGTTTTGGGCAAGATCGCTCAGCCCTCGGAGCTCGAATAAGGAGAAACGCTATGAATTTTCAAGGTAAAGCAATCAAATACGGCGACAACGTGGATACCGACGTGATCATTCCCGCCAGATACCTCAACACGAGCGACAAAAAAGAACTCGCTTCCCATTGTATGGAAGATATCGACAAGGACTTTGCGGGCAAAGTGCAAGCGGGGGATATTATGGTCGCGGGGTATAATTTCGGGTGTGGCTCTTCGCGCGAGCACGCGCCGATCGCGATTAAAGAAAGCGGGATTTCGCTCGTGATCGCAAGAAGCTTTGCGCGCATTTTCTACCGCAATTCCATCAATATCGGTCTTGCCATCGTCGAGTGCGAGGAAGCCGTGGACGGGATCGCAGAGGGCGATAAAGTCGAAGCCGACCTCAAAAGCGGCGTGATCTATAACCGCACGACGGGCAAAAGCTTTTCCGTTAAGCCTTTCCCTGCGTTTATTCAAAAAATTATCGAAAACGGCGGCTTGGTGGAATCCATCAAGAAAGGGGATATCAAGTAAATGGAATATAAAATCGGATTATTGCGCGGGGACGGGATCGGCCCTGAGATCGTAGACAGCGCGGTGCGAGTCCTTCAAAAGATCGGAGAAAAATTCTCTCATAAATTTGTTTTTACCCCCTATTTGATCGGCGGGGCGGCGATCGACGAGGTCGGCGAGCCGCTTCCAAAAGAAACGGTAGAGGGGTGTTTGGCTTCCGACAGCGTCCTTTTAGGTGCGGTGGGCGGTCCGAAATGGGATACCCTTCCCGGGCATTTACGTCCCGAAAAAGCGCTTTTGGGGATTCGCGAGGCGATGGGATTGTTCACCAACCTCCGCCCCGCAAAGCTCTATCCCGCGCTTAAAGCGGAATGCCCGTTGCGGGAAGACCTCGTCGAAAAGGGCTTTGATATTATGATCGTCCGCGAGCTTACGGGCGGGATCTATTTCGGCGAACGCGGCTATCGCGAGGGCAAATACGGCGAAGAGGCGTACGATACGGAGCGTTACAGCCGTATGGAGATCGAACGGATCGCGCGCGTGGCGTTTGAAACGGCGAAAAAGCGGAATAAAAAGCTCGTGAGTATCGACAAGGCGAACGTGCTCGAAACCTCGCGGCTTTGGCGCAAGATCGTGCACGAGATCGCGGCGGAATACCCCGACGTGGCGGTATCGGATATGCTCGTAGACAACGCGGCGATGCAACTCGTGAGAAATCCCGCACAGTTCGACGTGATCGTCACGAGCAATATGTTCGGGGATATTCTCTCCGACGAGGCTTCGCAGATCACGGGTTCGATCGGTATGCTTCCTTCCGCTTCTTTGGGCGAGGGAACGCGCGGCTTATACGAGCCCATTCACGGCTCTGCGCCCGATATCGCGGGGCAGGGCAAGGCAAACCCGATCGCGACGATCTTGTCGGCGGCGATGATGCTTTTATACGCCTTCGATTTATCCGCGGAAAGCGAGGCGATCGTTTCGGCGGTGGATCAGGTGTTGAACGAGGGCTACCGCACGGCGGATATCGCGCGCGGCGGCGAGTGGCTTTCCACGAAAGAAATGACGGATAAGATCATCGAGCGTATCTGAAATGAAAAATAAACTGCAAACAATCTATTTAAAACTCTGTCTTTCGAGCGTGTTTTTCGAGGTGATCGAAAAGCCGCTCTTTAAGGCGTTTATAGGGTATATGCAAACGGACGCTTCTTCCTCGGCGGAAAAGCGCAGAGCGTACGCGAAATTCGTTGCGGAGATATATCTTGGGGGCGGGTCGCTGACGGGGCTCGTCAAGCGTTTGGTCGCGGAAGACGAAAACGTGTATATCAAGGGCGCGGCGAAAGGCGTAAATGCGGACGGGAATATTCAAAAAGCCGTAGAAGAAGAATTGCTTTCCTTCGGCGAGTTCGCGGCGTTGACGGCGAAGGACTTTGCCGAGGATATGGGAGTAAACGCGGACGAATTACCCGCCTTTGCTTCGGAAAAAGTATCGATGACCGAACAGTACGCCCTCCGCGTGAAGGAGATCGGAAAATACGGGTACGGGATATTCTCTTCGCAGGGTATGTTCCGACTGTCCGACGATAAACGCATCGAGCCGATCGTGAGTGCGGACAAGGTAGGAATGGGCACGTTTATCGGGTACGAAGCGGAGCGCGCGAAGGTCGTGGAGAACACGCTCGCGTTCGTCGAGGGCAGACCCGCGGCGAATACCTTGCTTTGCGGGGACGCGGGCACGGGTAAATCCTCGACCGTGAAAGCGGTGGCAAACGAATTTTTCTCGCGCGGCGTGCGGCTGATCGAGTTGAGAAAAGACCAGCTTTCCCTGCTCCCTTACGTGATGGGGAAGATCAGCGAAAATCCGTTGAAATTTATTATCTTTATCGACGATCTTTCCTTTAACCAAAACGACGATAATTTCAGTATGCTCAAAGCGGCTTTGGAAGGCTCGGCGAGCGCGCGGAGCGAAAATTCCGTGATCTACGCGACGAGTAACCGTCGGCATATCATCAAGGAATCCTTCGGCGATCGCGACGGCGACGACGTGCACAGAAACGACACCTTACAAGAAACGCTTTCCCTGTCCGAACGGTTCGGGCTTACGGTACTCTTTTCCAAGCCGAATAAGCAGCTGTACCTTGAAATCGTAAAAAAGCTTGCCGAGCGGCAAGGAATCAAAATGCAAGAAAAAGAGCTGGAAGTGCAGGCGGAGGCGTTCGCTTTGAAAAAGGGAAGCCGTTCGGCGCGTTGCGCGGAACAGTTCGTGGAGAGTTTATTGCGCTGAAAGGCGAAAGGAGAAACTTATGTTGACTATCGATAACGTATACAGAGCGAATAACGTGTTGAAGGAAGTGGCGAGAAAGACGGACGTGATCTACGCGCCCAAGCTCTGCCCCGACGCGCATCTGTATTTAAAGACGGAAAATTTGCAGGTGACGGGCTCGTTCAAGATCCGCGGCGCATATTATAAAATGACCCGCCTTTCCAAAGCAGAAAAAGCGAAGGGCGTGATCGCGTGTTCGGCGGGCAATCACGCGCAGGGCGTTGCGCTCGCGGCGCAAAAGAACGGGATAAAGGCGGTGATCTGTCTGCCCGACGGCGCGCCCATTTCGAAAGTACAGGCGACCAAGAGCTACGGCGCGGAGGTCTGCCTCGTGGAGGGCGTATACGACGACGCGTATAAACGCGCGCTCGAGCTGCGTGACGAAAAGGGGTATACCTTCCTGCATCCCTTCAACGACGAGGACGTCGTGGCGGGGCAGGGGACGATCGCGCTCGAACTTGCCGAACAGCTTCCCGACCTCGACGCGGTGATCGTGCCGATCGGCGGCGGCGGGCTTATTTCGGGTATCGCGTTTACGATTAAAACGCTGTATCCGAACGTTAAGGTTTACGGCGTACAGGCGGAAGGCGCGCCTTCAATGGCGAACTCGATCGCCGATCACCAGATCGAAGAACTCAAATCCGTTTCGACGATCGCGGACGGTATCGCCGTGAAAAAACCCGGAACGCTTACCTACGAGCTTTGCGAGAAGTACGTCGATCAGATCGTGACGGTTTCCGACGACGAAATTTCGGCGGCGATCCTCGCGCTGATGGAACAGCACAAGCTCGTGACCGAAGGGGCGGGAGCGGTTGCCGTGGCGGCGGCGATGTTCCATAAGGTGGATATCAAGGGAAAAAAGGCGGTGTGCGTGCTTTCGGGCGGGAATATCGACGTTACCATTCTTTCGCGCGTGATCACGCGAGGACTGATAATGTCGGGCAGAAATTCCCAGCTTACCATCGAGCTCGTGGATAAACCGGGTCAGCTTCTCACCGTTTCCAAACTTATCGCGGAAAGCGGCGCGAATATCATTTCCGTGCATCACGAACGCGCGAATACGGGTTCGTCCGTCAACGGCTGTTATCTTCGTATTACGATGGAAACGCGGGATTTCGCGCACGTGGAGCAGATCAAGACCGCGCTCGTAGAAAGCGGGTTTAAACTCGTATAAAAGGAGAAAAAAATATGTTGAAAAAAGTAGCGACGGAAAAAGCTCCCGCGGCGATCGGACCTTATTCTCAGGCGATCGTTTACGGCGATATCCTGTTCACCTCGGGGCAGATCCCTTTAAATCCCGAAACGGGCGAGATCGTCGGCACGAATATCACCGAACAGGCGGAACGCGTAATGAAAAACCTCGGCGAAGTGCTTTCGGCGGCGGGCAGTTCGTTCGAAAAGGCGATCAAAACCACCTGTTTCCTTGCGGATATGTCGGATTTTGCGGCGTTTAACGCGGTGTATGCGAACTATTTCACCGAAAAACCCGCGCGTAGCTGCGTAGCGGTGAAAACGCTTCCCAAAAACGTACTCGTGGAAGTGGAAGTGATCGCGAGCCTTTGACGGGAAAACTACCGTGACGTTTCGCAAAAAATGAAAAAATAATTAAAAAAAACGTGAACTTTCCGTGAAACCCCTTGTAAATCGTTGACAAAGCTTCGGGTTTTGTGTATAATCATATAAATTTAAAAAATCGATTAAAAAGCCTTTTTTAATCGAAAAAACACGGAGAGTGAGCGAATATGATCGAAAAGAACAAGCACAGTAACTTATTAGAGCAGGACCAGTATAAGTACTCCTTGCAGGACGTCGCAGAGCCGAATTTGTATCGGGATATCTACCCGTACGACGAAATTCCCAAAACGGTGTTCAACCACCGCCGCGTGCCGATGGCGATGCCCGAGCAGATCTGGATCACGGATACCACCTTCCGCGACGGACAGCAATCCCGCGCGCCTTATTCGGTGAAGCAGATCGTCGATATTTATAAAATGATCGCCCGCCTCGGCGGGGAAAACGGGGTCATCCGTCAGAGCGAATTTTTCGTCTATACGAAAAAGGACAGAGAAGCGCTCGAAAAATGTATGGAGCTCGGCTATAAATTCCCCGAGATCACGACGTGGATCAGAGCGAGAAAAGAGGACTTTGCCCTCGTGCACGATATCGGGATCAAAGAGACGGGTATTTTGGTCAGCTGTTCGGATTATCATATTTTCAAAAAGCTGAATATGAGCCGTCAACAGGCGTTCGATCATTATTTGGGTGTGGTGAAGGACGCGTTTGCGGCAGGTATTTCCCCGCGTTGCCATTTGGAGGACTTAACGCGCGCGGATTTCTACGGCTTCGTCGTGCCGTTCGTCAACGAGCTTCACGACCTTTCCGCGGAGGCGGGAATTCCCGTCAAGATCCGTATGTGCGACACGATGGGCTACGGCGTACCTTTCACGGGCGCGGCGCTTCCTCGAAGCGTACCCGGGATCGTTTACGGTTTGCATCATTATTCCGACGTCACTTCGGAAATGCTCGAATGGCACGGGCATAACGATTTCTATATGGGCGTTGCCAACGCCGTTTCGGCGTGGCTGTACGGCGCGTCGGGCGTGAATTGCTCCCTTCTCGGGATCGGCGAGCGCACGGGGAACGTGCCTCTCGAAGCGATGGTAATGCAATACGCCTCGATGACCGGCTCTCTCGACGGAATGGACACGACGGCGATTACGGATATCGCGGAGTATTTCAAAAAAGAACTCGGCTACGATATCCCGCCTATGACGCCTTTCGTCGGCGACGCGTTTAACCTGACCCGCGCGGGAATCCACGCGGACGGAATGATGAAGGACGCGGAAATTTATAATATTTTCGATACGGAAAAGATCCTTAACCGTCCCGCCGCGGTGTCCGTTTCCAACACCTCGGGGCTTGCGGGGCTTGCGTACTGGCTGAATATGCATTTCAAGCTCAAAGGCGACGATATGCTCACTAAGCAGGATTGGCTCGTAACGGAAATGAAAAAGCGTATCGACGAGCTGTATGCAGACGGCAGAACGACGGTGATGGGCGACGACGAGCTTGAATCGCTCGTGAAAGAGCTTTCGGGCGACGCGCGTGCGAAGATCAACTGGTTTGAGTTGGGTTAAAAGGAGTCAAAAGCTATTATGGGTTATACGATAGCGCAAAAGATCATAAAAGAACACCTCGTTTCGGGCGAAATGGTCGCGGGGCAAGAGATCGGCTTAAAGATCGACCAGACCCTTACGCAGGACGCGACGGGAACGATGGCGTATCTTCAATTCGAAGCGATGGGCGTAAAGCGGGTAAAAACGGAGCTGTCCGTGGCGTATATCGACCACAACACCTTGCAGGCGGGCTTTGAGAACGCCGACGACCACCGCTATATTCAGACGGTCACCAAAAAGCACGGCGTGCGCTTTTCCCGTCCCGGGAACGGCATTTGCCACCAAGTACATTTAGAGCGTTTCGCCGTCCCCGGCAAAACGCTGATCGGTTCGGACAGCCACACCCCCACGGCGGGCGGGATCGGTATGCTCGCGATGGGCGCGGGCGGGCTGGACGTCGCGGTCGCGATGGGCGGCGGTACGTATTATATCACGATGCCGAAGATGATCAGGGTCAATCTTATCAGCAAACTCGGCGACTACGTGGGCGCGAAGGATATTATCCTCGAAGTGTTGCGTACCTTATCCGTCAAGGGCGGCGTTGGCGCGATCGTGGAATACGCGGGCGAGGGCGTGAAAACGCTTTCCGTGCCGCAGAGAGCGACGATCACGAATATGGGCGCGGAGCTTGGGGCGACGACCTCCATCTTCCCGTCCGACGAAGTGACCCGCGCGTTTTTGGCGGCGGAGGGCAGAGAATCCGACTTCGTTGCGCTTGCCTCGGATAGCGACGCGGAGTACGACGCGGAATACACCGTAAATTTAAGCGAATTGCAACCGCTTGCGGCTTGTCCGCACAGCCCCGACAACGTCAAGCCCGTTTCCGAGCTTCAAGGAAAGAAGATCAATCAGGTTTGTATCGGGTCTTGCACCAACTCGTCTATGCTCGATATGCTCACGGTGGCGGCGATGCTTAAAGGCAAGACCGTTCACCCCGACGTAAGCTTATCTATTTCGCCGGGTTCGAAGCAGGTGTATACGATGCTCGCCCGTTGCGGCGCGCTCGCCGATCTCATTTCGGCGGGGGCGAGGATCTTGGAATGTGCTTGCGGCCCTTGTATCGGTATGGGCTTTTCCCCGCAATCGGCGGGCGTGAGCCTTCGCACCTTTAACCGTAATTTCCTTGCGAGAAGCGGCACGGCGGACGCGAACGTGTACCTCGTTTCCCCCGAAACGGCGGCGGCTTCGGCGATCGCGGGCGTATTTACCGACCCCACGACGCTCGGGCAAGCGCCGAAGATCGAAATGCCGACGAGCTTCCTCGTGGACGATAATTTGGTCGAGCTGCCCGTGAAGGCGGAGGACGCGGACGAAGTGACGGTGGAAAGAGGGCCGAATATCAAGCCTATCCCCGTCGGGAAAGAACCCGCGAAGGATTTACAATGTTCGCTGATCTTAAAAGTCGGCGACGATATTACCACCGATCATATTATGCCCGCGGGGGCAAAGATCTTGCCGTACCGCTCCAACGTGCCCAAGCTTTCGGAATATTGCTTTACGGTATGCGACCCGACCTTCCCCGAACGCGCAAAAGCGGCGGGCGGCGGACTTATTTTGGGCGGCTCGAACTACGGTCAAGGTTCGTCGCGAGAACACGCGGCGCTCGTGCCTTTGTATCTGGGCGTAAAAGGGGTGATCGCGAAGAGCTTTGCGAGAATCCACGTGGCGAATCTGATCAATTTCGGGATCGTGCCGATGACGCTCGAAAACCCCGACGATTACGAAAAGCTTACGCAGGGCGACGAGCTGGAAATTCAAGGCTTTGCGGCGGCGATCAAAGAAAAGGACGAAGCGTTCGTCGAAAATAAAAGGACGGGCGAAAAGGTCAAAGTCAAGCTCACGCTTTCCCCTCGCCAGAGAGAAATCCTGCTCGCGGGCGGTAGGCTCAATTATACGAAAAAGAACGGTTAAGAAAAGGAAGAATTATGGAGAATTACGAAAAACAATTAGAGCTTGCTTGCGAGAAATTCCGCAAGGTGCTCGAAGGGCAGTTAAAAAGAGTGGAGGATATGAAATCGCAAGGAGATTTTATAGACTATTCCAAGCTTAAAACCTTGAAGATCGGCGTTTGCGGCGGGGACGGGATCGGACCCGTGATCACGGCGCAGGCAAGGCGGGTGCTTGAATTTATTTTAAAAGACCTCGTGGACGAAGGAAAAGTCGAATTCGTCGATATCGAGGGCTTGACGATCGAAAACCGAATCGCCAAGGGCAAAGCCATTCCCGACGACGTGATGCAAGCGCTCAAAGCCTGCCATATCATTTTAAAAGGACCGACGACTACGCCGCAAAAGGGAAGCGGTATGCCGAATATCGAATCGGCGAACGTGGCGATGCGAAAGGCGCTCGACCTGTTCGCGAATATCCGTCCCGTCAAAGTTCCCGAAGAAGGGATCAACTGGACGATCTTCCGCGAAAA
>JAFURH010000050.1 GCA_017471945.1 Clostridia bacterium
TCAAATGAAAAAAATAATGCTTGTATTCGGAACGAGACCGGAGGCAATAAAAATGTGTCCGCTCGTGAATGAACTCAAAACCCGTGAAAATCTCCAAACTATCGTTTGCGTAACAGGTCAGCATCGGCAAATGCTCGATCAGGTGCTCGACGCCTTTCACGTAACGCCCGATTACGATCTGTCCATAATGAAGGACAAGCAGACGCTTTTCGATATTACGACGAATATTTTGGAGCGTATTAAAGCCGTGCTGGACGAGGCAAAGCCCGACGTGGTGCTCGTTCACGGCGATACCTCGACGACGTTCGTGACGGCGCTCGCTTGTTTTTATCTCCACATACCTGTGGGGCACGTGGAAGCGGGCCTTCGCACGTATAATATTTACAGCCCTTGGCCCGAAGAATTTAATCGTCAAGCCGTTTCGATTATAGCTAAATATAATTTTGCGCCGACGGAGCTTTCCAAAGAAAATTTGCTCCGAGAAGGGAAAAGCGCAGACAGTATCTTCGTCACGGGAAATACCGCGATCGACGCGCTGAAAACGACGGTACGGGCGGATTACACGCACCCCGAACTTGAATGGGCGGAAGGTAGTCGCTTGATTATGATCACGGCGCATCGCCGTGAAAACTTGGGCGAGCCGATGCATAATATGTTCCGTGCGATTCGTCGCGTGATGGACGAGAATCCCGACGTAAAGGCGATTTATCCCATTCATATGAATCCCGTCGTGCGGCAAGCTGCGGAAGAGGAGCTCGGCGGCTTAGACAGAATTCATATTATCGAGCCCTTGGAAGTGTTGGATTTTCATAATTTTCTTGCAAAAAGCTATATGATTTTGACGGATTCGGGCGGGATTCAAGAAGAAGCCCCGTCGCTTGGGAAACCCGTGCTCGTAATGCGCGATACAACGGAACGCCCCGAAGGGATTAAGGCGGGGACACTGAAACTCGTCGGAACGGACGAGCAGACCATTTACGAAAACTTCCGTTTGTTGCTCGAGGATAAAAAGGAATATGAGAAAATGTCGAAAGCAAGCAATCCTTACGGTGACGGTTGGGCGAGTAAACGAATTGCGGATATTTTAGAAAAATAAATAATATGGATAAACGAGAAACGGCGGCTAAGGTCGCCGTTTTTTTGTTGTGGATAATTTAAAAATTTTTCTTATAAATTCTGTTTACAATACGCGTATTACTTGACAAGGGGGGGGGGGGTAGGAGTATAATAAAGGAAAGAGAAAATGTATTATGGGATAATTGTAATATATTTTTCAAGATTGCATAGTTTTGTTGTGGACAACTTGCAAAAAATACTTAATTTTCGGTATCAATAAAGTGCAGCGCTTTATGATAATATAAAAAAGGAGAACAAATTTTATGAGAAAAAGAAAATTGGCAGTCGTAAGTTTTTTGGCGGCGGCGGCATTGACCTGCGGTATCGGTTATGCGGCGGTGTCGGATACATTGGATATGGTCGGTACATTTGACATTAATGGTAATAACGCATTTAACGAAGATATCTATTTTAAATCTGCCGGTGCAGAAAGTCCTGTTGGATATACTGCATCTGTGGTTACCAATGACCCCGACAAGGCGACTTTTACCATTACGGGGATGAGTGGTAAAGGCGATACCCTTACGATTCCATTCGTAATTGTGAATAAAGGAGACATTGAAGCGACCGTTTCCGTGATGGCTATTCCTACCGCTACGCAAGATTCTATGTATCAGATTACGACGGACTGGGGAACGCAAACTAAAACTTTGAATGCGCATAATGAGGAAACTGGCGCAGACGGGGAATTGACCATTAATCTTACGGTCGAATTATTGAAAACTCCGACCGATGATTTGGTTGATACATTTACAGTGCAGTTGACGGCATCCGCTGATTAAGGGTAAAAACAGTAGGACTACATAACGAAAAAGGAGGAGCGGGCGAATGACCAAGGATAGAAAAATCACGTATGCGATTTCCATATCCGTCTTCGCGCTGCTCCTGACCCTTTCGTTGATTCCGTACGGGGAAAGCAGGCTTTTCGCTGCGCTCCTGCTTGTGCCGATCACGGCGATCGCATTGGTTTTTATCAAAAAAAGAAGTATTTTTTCTTACAACAAACAACAGGTCTTTTTTCTTTTGGCGGTAATGGGCGTATTGAGCGTCGTGCTCTACTATCTCACGATCTTACCGTTCGGCTTTGGACGGCGTTCGCAAGGGTTTACCTTCGGTTTGATCGGGAAAACGGTTTTGCCGACGGCGGTGATCGTCGTGGCGACGGAGCTGATTCGGAGCGTTTTGCTGGCGCAAAAAAGCAAAGTCGCGGACGTTTTCGCGTATTTGATCTGCGTGCTCGGCGAGGTGTTGCTCGTTTCGGGGTTCGGAAAGATCGAGCGGTTCAATAAATTTATGGACGTGGTGGGGCTGAGCTTGTTTCCCGCGCTGATCGCTAATTTGACCTATCATTACTTATCCCGTCGGTACGGGGCAAAACCGAATATCGTATACAGGCTGATCACCACGCTGTACGCACCGCTGATTCCGATCGTTTCGCTGATTCCGGATTCGCTGTTGGCGTTTGCAAAATTGATCTTGCCGATACTCATTTACTGGTTTATCGATTTGTTGTATGAAAAAAAGCCGTTATACGCGACCAAACGTAAAAGTAAATGGGGCTATTTGGGCTGGGGCGTGTTTGCGCTCTTGCTCGTTTCTATCGTCGCGCTCACGTCTAATCAATTCGGCGTTGGAATGCTCGTGATTGGGTCGGAGAGTATGACGGGGGAATATAACAAGGGGGACGCGGTGCTCTACGAGGAATACGACGATCAAACCTTGAAAGAGGGGGACGTCGTGGTGTTTCGAAAGGGAAATTCAAGGATCATACACCGCGTGGTGGAAATCGAGAGAATAAACGGGCAGAACCGATATTATACGAAAGGGGACGCCAACGAGGACAAGGACTCGGGGTATATTACCCAAGAGTCGATTATAGGCGTTGCAAGCGTGAAGATTCCCTATCTCGGATATCCTACGATATGGCTGAGGGATTTGTTCTGAGAAAGCGAAATTACGTTTACGACTAAAAGGAGTTAAAATGTCAGACGCCGAAAAGAAAAAAAGAGCGGAATATAAAAAGAAAAGAAAAAGATGGCTGATCGTTCAAGCCGTCGTTTTGGTCGTGATTGCGATCGCGATCGCCGTATCTTCCGTAGTGTATAGCCGTTTAACGGAAACGGTGTATATCACCTACGCCGAGCAGAGCGCGGTGAACTATAAGGTAAAATACGAGGAGAGCGAGTTTTACGACGACGTTTGGCAAGATTCCGATCAGGCGTACGTGGTATCGCTCATTGAAAGCGTGGCGGCGGATTTTTCGTACGGGCTTTCGATGGATTCGAAGAACGTGAATTACGAGTATACGTACGGGATCGACGCACAGCTGAAAATCGTGGATAACGCCACGAAAAAGGCGATCTTCGCGCCTATTTACACGCTCAAAGAGGCGCAAACGGCGCAAAGCGCGAGCAATAAGCTCGTAATTAACGAGCACGTAGATATCAACTACGTGGAATACAACGAGCTTGCTGAAAAATTCGTGGATACGTACGGATTAAACGACGCGACGGCGACTTTGACGGTGAAAATGAATATTACGGTCGTTGGCTCGTGCAAGGATTTCAAGGACAAGAGCCGAAACGACTACGTAGTGTCGCTGAATATTCCCGTTGCGGTGAAAACGATGGAGATACAGATGACCTCGACCGTGCCGACGGGCAAGAATAGAGTGCTTGCGTGCGACAGCGGGTTTGATAAAGAGGCGTTCAAAACGGCAATTATCGTGATTTCCGTGGTAGAAGGGGCGCTTTTGATCGGGTTTGCGGCGTTTGTGTTCTTGACGCGGAACGAGGATATCAACTACTCGATCAAGGTGAAAAAGCTGGTGGCGAATTACCGTTCGTATGTGCAGAAGATCAACAACGGGTTCGACACGGCGGGGTATCAGCTTTTGGCGGTGGATTCCTTTGGAGAGATGCTCGCGATCCGCGACACCATCCAATCGCCCATTTTAATGAGCGAAAATAAGGATCAAACGCGCACCGTGTTCTTTATTCCCACGAACACGAAGATATTATATACTTACGAAATCAAGGTCGAGAATTACGACGAATTATATAAAGAAGCGGACGATACGGCGGGTTCGGAAATTTTCAAGGACGAAACGAGCGTAGCGACGGAAAAGGAAAAGGCGGCGGAAGAGGTTTCTATCGCGAAAGCGACGGAAAAGGAAGAGAAAGCGGAAACTGCCGAAACGGTCGTGCAAGAGGTCGTGCAAGAGCCGACCCAAACGACGGAAAATACGGAAAATGCCGAATCCGAACAAATCGCGGAGGAAATTGCGCCGAGCGAGGACGAAGGCGAGCGCGGATATAATTTCGGGCCGAGAATGGATTACAGCTTCGAAGCAAGGCTTACCCTTGCCGAAGAAGAGATCAAGGACTATTATAAACAGGTCGTGGATTTCGTCCGTTCGTACGGGAACGTGAAAATTTCCAGAAGCTGGAAGCGCGAAAGAATTTATAAAGGGCGCAAGCTGTTTGCGGCGTTGTCGTTCAGGGCGAATAAGCTCGTGATCGCGCTCGCGCTCGACCCGACTACGGCGGACGCGAAATACCACGCGAAGGACGTGACGGGAATGAAACGCTACGAAGGCACGCCGATGCTGATGCGGATCACTTCCACGCGGAAAGCGAAATACGCGATCGAGCTTTTGACGGCGTTGTTTGAACGAGAAGGCTTGACGAACGGGAACTTGAAGGTAAAGCCGACGACGATTGCGAAAAAGTCGAAAACGGCGCTTTTGAAAAACAATTTGATCAAGATCGAGTCGGCGTAAGAAAGAGAATAGAGAATAGTGAAGAAGTAATAGTGAATAGTGAATAAGTAAAGAAGGAGGGCGGCGAGATGAATGGATTGACGAAATTTTTCATTGCGACCGCTCTCACCGTTTCCGTGACGGGTACGAGTATCGGCTACGCGCAGCTTTCCGATACGTTGAACGTGATCGGCACGGTAGACGTCACCCCGCCCGACGGGGTGTTTATCTACGAGGTGAACGAGCCGAGCGACGGGAAGATCACCGTCAATAATTATTCGGGCACGGTGCTCAATTCCACGACGAATTTGGGCGCGGACGGGAAGTCGGTAGCGACCGTCGAGATCTCCGTATATAATAATTCGGGATACGTGTACGTGTTTAATACGGTAAAATATCTGGAAGGGGCAGAAACCTACGATAACCAAAATATTCACTACGATTTGGTAGGGCTCAGCAAAGGGCAAGAAATCGAGGGCGAAGGGACGATCACGTTCACGCTGGAATTTTATTATTTGAATCCTGAGGAAATCACGAATACGATTTTAAATTCCGTGTTGAATTTTGAGTTCGTGCCGCACGCGGACTACGTGCCCGAAATCGCGGTCGACGGCGCGGCGGCGCAGTTCGAGCAGATTCTGAATACGGATACTTCTTTCAATAAGCTGATTACGCAAATGGAATCCACAAGTTGGGATCGATTGAGCAATACCTATATCGGGAACGTCGTTGGGGCGACCAGCACGGATAGTGCGGTGTTGAACGAGCTTTTCACGGTGGACGGCAAGAATTATCTTACCTTGAATATAAACGGTGAAGAAACGAACGTAACCGCGCTGATCAAGAGCGAAAACCTCGACGGGAACGCCTCTACGGGCGACGAAAGCGGAAACGAAATGACCATTTATATGACGGCGGACGATTTGACAACGATGCGCTACGGAAGCAACGCGACGGTGTACGCTTGCGTGTTCACGAAAGTCGGCGACGGAGAGTGGTATCAAATCGGGCAGATGTACGAGGGAACGGCTACGGTATGTTCTTACGTCGGGTTCTGGGGACACGATTCCTTTAATACGGATAATTGGAAAACCGCGGTTGCCTACTACGGTATTGCGGCGGGCGCAACGATCGAAACCGTCGTGGCGGCGATTCCCGAAGAAGAAAGATAAACAAACGCAAAAAGATTTAGAGCACGCTCTAAATCTTTTTACATTTTAGTTAAAATATGCTATAATAGTAGAAATTACAAAAGATCGCAAGGATAATCGGAATGAATAAAGAGAAGTTAAATAAATGGGCGGATCTATTGCTCGATACGGGGAAACGGAACAATTTGATCAACTTCAAGGATACGAAGGCGAACACGTTGGAAATTCTTTCGCCCGATTTCGTAACGGTTTTCAATCGCGCGGAGCATTCCGCTGTTTTTGAAGTGTACGATCCGAAATTAGAGAGAGAAGAAGAGTTTGAGGGAAGCGAAGAAAAACGCGCCGAGAATTACGTTTCTAAGCAAGAGTATTTGCGCGCCTACGAGCACAAGCTGAAAAAACAGCAAATCCTCGTGTATAACACGGATAATCAGCCGATCGCCGCGTTAAAAAATATCAGAAAAAAAGCAAAGACCGCGGTGGAAGAAACGGGCGTGAATATCGCCTATATCGCGTTCGGGTTTATTGAGTGGACGGAAAAGGAAGATTCGCAAACCGTTATGCGCGCGCCGATCTTGCTTGCGCCCATCACGATCGAGAACGAATCTTCGATCGAGCCGCATTATATAAAGGTCACGGACGACGAAATTATCGTCAATCCCACGTTTGCGTTCAAGCTGCAAAACGATTACGGAATCAAGCTCCCCGAATTCGACGAGGACGAAGGGATCGAAGTGTATTTTTTGAAGATCGAGCAATTGCTTTCCAAGCTGAAATGGAAGGTTTCTACCGAATGTAAGATCGGTATTTTCTCGTTCTTGAAAATCAATATGTATAAAGATCTGAAAGACAACGCCGAAACGATCGTCAAGAACGCAAACGTTCGCGCGTTGCTTGGAGAACCCGATACGAAATCTTCAAGCGACGGGGAAGACTCTAACGAGGTTGATCTTTTGAATCTACATAACGTCGTCGACGCCGATTCCAGCCAAGCCGAAGCCATCAAAATGGCGCTAAAAGGAAAAAGCTTCGTACTGCAAGGACCGCCGGGGACGGGGAAAAGCCAAACGATCACGAATATGATCGCGGAGTGTCTTTTAAACGGAAAAAAGGTGTTGTTCGTTTCCGAAAAGCTCGCGGCGTTGAACGTCGTTTACGAAAAACTCAAAAACGCGGGCTTGGAAGAATTTTGTTTGGAATTGCACAGCCATAAAGCCAACAAAAAACAGGTAATCGAAGCGCTTTGCCACACGCTGAAATTGCAAAAAAGCGGCGTTTCCCCGCAGGCGGAACGAGAACTCAAAGCAAAGCAAGAAGCGCAGCGCAAATTAGACGAGTACGCCGCAGAATTGCATAAAGTCCGTCCGACAATCAATAAGACGCTTTACGAGTTATACGAAGAGGTATCGGCGTGTCGGTTTGCGCCCGATATGGAGTTCGTCGTTCCGAACCTTAAAAACAAGGGCGAGGAATATATAGAAAAAGCGGAATCCGCGCTTTGCCGATACGTCGAGTATATCCCGTCGATCGGGTACGATTATCATAATAACATTTGGTACGGCTACGAAAATCTCGATTGCTCCTATCAAGCGGTGATGCAGGTAAAAGCCGATCTGCTCGCCGCCACGGAGCTCGCGCGCGCGTTGCGGGAGCTTTCGGAAAAAGCAAAGGAAAAATACGGTGTAACCGTTCGTACGCTAACGCTTGCGCACGCCTTTGAAAAATTTTTCTCCCTTGCCAAGGACAGCGGGTTCATTACCCCGTCGCTTTTGATAAAAGCAACGCTGAATAACGCGTTGGAAACGGTAGAACGGATGCAGGCGCTCGCAACGGAGATTTTGTCGAAAAAAGGCGTTTTGGACGAAGCGTTCGACGAGGATATTTATAAGCTCGACGGGCAGACCTTGCATAAAAAGCTGACCAAACAGTTTAACGGATTTTTCTCCCGCCTTTTCAGCGGCGAGTATAAGCGTATCATAGGCGAGATCAAGCTTTGCAAGAAGGACGGCAAAAAGCCCAACTATAAAACCGCCGTCAAAGCCGTGGACGATCTGCGCGTTTATCAACAAAAAACGAACGAATTCAAGCACTTGGAAGCAAACGTACAAAAGGTGCTCGGAGAGTCGTATAAAGGGGTAAACACCGACTTTGCGCGCTGTATTTCAGACCTTTGCGATTTGGCGGAAATTCATTTGGCTGGCGCGACGTTTGGGCGGTTGGCGACGGCGAGCCAAGCGGCGTTCGTGGAAGAAAGGGGAATTTTTGCGGAGTTTGCAAGCGGATACGCAAAAGTATTTTCGGAATGCGGCGAAGCCGAAAAACGGCTGATTGCTTGCTTTGATCGGGGAAAATACGATTTGCAAAACCAAACGTTGAACGATCTGATCGAAAAATGCGAAGGCTGCCGCGAAAGCGCGGATAAGCTCGATAATTGGTGCGAATTCTTAAAGCTTCAACAGCGCTTAAAGGCTTTGGAATTGCAAGCGTTCGTCGATCGCACGATCGAAAAACAATTCGAAACGTCGCATATCCTTCCCGTCTATAAAAAAGCCTTTTATACCCAATGGATAGACGCCGTGTTGCACGAATCCCCCGTACTTTTGGGGCTGGCGCGCGTTCCGCACGACGAAGCGGTGAAGCGGTTTAAAGAAAAAGACGAGCTTCATTTTGAGATCAATAAAGCAAAAATCAAGGCAACTCTTTCCGCGCAAAGACCCAATCTCGATATGGTCGCGCAAGGGAGCAGTATCGCGATCTTGCTTCGCGAGGGCGAGAAAAAACGCAAACAAAAAGGCATTCGTTCGTTGCTTTCCGAAATCGGCGAATTGGCGCAGACCTTAAAGCCTTGCTTTTTGATGTCGCCGCTCAGCGTAAGCACGTATTTGAGCTCGGATATGAAATTCGACGTCGTGATCTTCGACGAGGCTTCCCAGATCTTCCCGCAAGACGCGGTGGGCGCGATTTATCGCGGGCAACAGTTGATCGTCGTCGGCGATTCCAAGCAAATGCCGCCGAGTAATTTCTTTACCGCTGCGGCGGAAGTGGACTTAGAGGACGAGGAAGAAGATATCACGGATTTCGAATCTATTTTAGACCTTTGCTCGACTTCCTTCCCTCAGCGCAGATTAAAATGGCACTATCGCAGTCGTTTCGAACAGCTTATCTCTTTCTCGAACGAGAATTTCTACGAGAGCGATCTAGTCACCTTCCCGTCCTCGAAGACGGATAAAGTCGGGATCGGCGTGGATTATATCTACGTAAACGGCGTGTTCGACAGGAAAACGAAAACCAACCGCGCGGAAGCGGAAAAAATCGTCGATTTGGTGTTCGAGCATATTCAAAAATATCCCGAACGCAGTTTGGGCGTGGTCGCGTTCAGTATCTCGCAACAAAATTTGATCGACAGGCTGATCTCCAAACGCAGACAACAAGACCCGTCGAAGGATCACTTTTTTAAGTCGGATAAAGCAGAGCCCTTCTTCGTGAAGAATCTGGAAACGGTGCAGGGCGACGAACGGGATACGATTATATTCAGTATCGCGTACGCGAAGGACGCGCAGGGAAAATTGCTTTTGAATTTCGGTCCGATCAACCGCGAGGGCGGCGAACGGCGCTTAAACGTTGCCGTGACCCGCGCGAAATATAACGTACAGCTCGTATCTTCTATGCATTATACGGAGCTTGATTTATCGGGCTCGAAATCGGTCGGCGCGAGATTGCTCCGCGACTATCTGGAATACGCCGAAAAGGGCGCGATCGGGATAGAAAAAGCAGAAAGCGATAATCCGTTTGAAAAATTCGATTCGGAATTTACGATGGAGGTTTGCGACTTCTTGCGCGAAAGAGGCTATGCGGTGGATATGCAGGTCGGTTGTTCGTCTTTTAAGATCGATTTGGCGGTAAAACGCCCCGATTCGTCCGATTATCTTTTAGCGGTGGAATGTGACGGCGACACCTACCGCCTCTCTAAAACGACGCGCGATCGCGATCGGCTTCGCCAAGAAATTTTGGAGAGAATGGGCTGGAAATTCTACCGTATTTGGTCTACCGACTGGTTTAGAAATAAGCGTTTGGAAAAAGAACGGCTTTTGGCGGCGGTGAAAGAAGCCTTTCAAAGCGCGCCGAAAAAAACCGACCGCCCGATTGCGCCCGAAGTGTCTTTTGAAGAAAGAATAGAAGAAAAACACTTCGAGTTTCCCAAGTACCAAATGGCGGACGAGTGGGCGCTCGGCAGACGAATGAATAACGACGTCCTCCGCGTTACCCGCGCGATTTTGGAAACCGAAGCGCCGATTTCCGAAGAATGGCTGTTAAAGCGTATCGTATTTTTATTCGACGGTAGGGAAAAGGTAACCAACGTCGTCCGCGACGAATTCAATCGAGCGATGTGGAATTGCCAAAGACAAGGGATCGTTCGCCAGAACGGATTTTTGTATCTGCAAGGCAAAGAAATTCCTATGCTACGCGTGCCCGTAGAGGGCAAAGTACCCCGTGAAGTCAAGTATATCGAAATAGAAGAATTGAAAAAAGGCGTCAGGGCGTTGCTGAAACAAAACGTGACGGCGGAAAAAACGGGTCTGTTTAAATTGCTTGCCGCGCAGCTGGGTTTTGCGCGTATCGGCGAAGCGATGTCGGCGCAATTCGAAAACGCGTTAAATGCAATGAAAAACGAGATCGAAATCAACGGCGAAATGCTTTCGTTAAAATAATTTTTCAAAGAAAAATCCCCTGCGGAACCCTCCGCGGGGGATCGACTTTATAGGTTTTTTCAAAGAATAAAATATTCCGCAACCGTCAAAATTCCAAGGAAAGCGAAATTAAACACCGAAAAGAGAAGTATGTATTTTCCCGCTTTTCCGTTCGTGCGCGCGGTGTATTCGCGGAAGGTGATAAGGCTTGCCAGCGAGGAAATGAGCGTGCCGACCCCGCCGATATTCACCCCGACGAGAAGAGGTCGCCAGTTGCCCGTAAATTGCGATAAAAGGATCGCGGAGGGCACGTTACTGATCACTTGACAAGAGAGCGCCGCCACGAGCAAAGGATTTTTCGCAAGCAACGAGCCGAACAGCTCGCGCACCGCTTGAATACGCGCCATATTTCCCGCGAAAATAAAGAACATCACGAAGGTCAAAAGCAGACCGTAGTCCACTTTTTTGAGCGCGTCGCGATCGAGAAAAAGGAGCGCGAGGGGGATCACGATCAAGCCGATCCAAAAAGGGATCACGCGGAACACGATCACGATCGAAAGCGCGAACAAAACCCCGTAAACGACCGTGCGCCAAAGCGGAAGCCGTATCTCTTCTTTCGACACCTGTAAAGGCTCTTTTTTCACGAACAGACAGCAGAGCGTGATCAGCGCCACGGAAATGCAAAACGGGGGTAGCATAGTCGCGATGAAGCTGCCCGTCGGGATAGAAAATTTGGAATAAAGATACAGATTTTGCGGGTTGCCGAAGGGGGTAAGCATACCGCCTAAGTTCGCGGCGATATTCTGCATAATAAAGGTGAACGCCATATATTTTTCCTTACCCGTCGAGGATAAAACGAAATATCCGAGCGGCAGGAAGGTGATAAGCGCCATATCGTTTGCAAGGAACATCGAACCTAAAAAGGTGATATACACGAGCGCGAGGATACTCGCGCGGGCGTTTTTGAAAAGCTTGACGATCCTTTGCGCGAGCGCGTAGAAAAAGCGGATATTTTTAAACGCGCAAACGACGGCGAGCGTGCAAAACAGGCAGGTCAGCGTTTTGAGATCGAAATAGCCCAAATATTCTCGATCGGGCGGAACGAACGCGCAAGTGATTGCGGCGGCGAGCGTCGCGATACAAAGTACGGCGTTCTTTTTCAAGAACGCGCCGATATGGTGAAAAATTTCTCCGTGGTGGGGGAGAGTATGCCGTTTGACTGCGCCGTGCATAGAAAACGCTCCTTTATTAGTCCGTAGGATATTATAGCACTCCGCGCGAAAAAAAGCTATTCTTTTTCACGGAAAATCTATCCTTTCTGAAAAAACTTTTTTATTTTTTCATTGAATGTAAATGGGAAGATTTTGAGTAAGAAAATTCTATTTTGAGAGATCGCGATTCGTTCCGATCCTTGACGAGGCAGAAAATGTTTAATTTTACCAAAAATTGAAATTTGCACACAAAAAATAATTGACAAAACATAAAAATAGTGATATACTAATGACAAAGAGAGGAAAAAACAAACTTAGGAGAAAATTAGAAAATCAAAATAGAAGGGAGGTGGTTGCGATGTGCCTATGTAGCTAAGGCGTAATACATAGTCGCATTGCGCCACTTTTTTATTTCAAGGAAAGGAAAGTTTATAGTATGAAAAGGATTTTAATGTTTATATTGTCGCTTTTTCTCGGTTTGGCTTTTGTCGGTTGCGATCAAGGGATAGAAGAAACGAAAAAGAATAACGGTCAACAAAATAATAATTCCGAAATAGAAGGAGGCGAAAACGGAAACGTTGTTGCGCGCTATGAATTTGAAACTTATGAAAATTATTTAGCTTTTTATAATGAATTTTCTGAGTATAATACGGAAAGATATTTTATGCCGAAAATTGAAAAAACGGAGCTTTTTGATTCGATTCAATATATTTTTGAGTCGGAAGGAGTTCCTTATACGATAGCAACGAATCAAGTTTTTTCTTTTTGTTTCCCTTTTCAGACAATGACCTTTAAATTTTTCAAAGAAGATACGTCGGTGGTCGGAGAAAATAAATCCGTTCTTATAACGGGAAAGGTATTTGATATATCCGAATATAATTTCGAAAAACCAACTGTGGGGATTTCTTTAATAGATATAGAAAAAAGAAACTTTCAAGTGACTGCCAACGATATTATTATAGGAGAATATCAAGTTTCGGTTTCTGGATTTGATCGAGATATATACGAGCAAAGCATAGAACAAGCATTTAAAAAAGGAGAAATATAACTATATGAAATTAAGGGATAGGCTTATAGGTAAAGATACTTAAAGCCGTTGAAAAAATCGTGAAATAAAGAAAAAAAGACCTGCCCCAACGGGCAGGTTTTTCTATACGGAAAAATAGTTCTTATTTTTTTCGGTCTCTCCCAACGAGTTCATCTAAACTAATTTCATAAAAATCAGCAAGAATAATGCAATCGTCCATATTGGGCGTGCGTTTATTTTGTTCCCAAAAAGAAATTGCTTGTTGTGATATTCCCGTAGCTTTTGCTAAATCGCGCTGAGATAAGTTTTTTTCGTTTCTAAGTTCTTTAAAATATTGTCCGTAATTCATTTTTGCACCTTGAAAACATTATACTACAAATGTATTCAAAAATGCTTGACAAACTACAAATTTAGTCATATAATATTTATACTACAAATGTGGTTTAATTAAAAGGAGAACTTATGAAATCTTTTATTCGAGAATTGTTTGAAAAACTGCTGGAAACGCCTGAATATAATGCAAATTTCGGCATAGAAATGAACAGTAACAGATTATACGAAAAATTCAAGCCTCTTTTATCGGAAAAAGAAAAGAAGTTGTTAAATGAATATATAGACGAATGTGTTTACGAGCAAACCCAAGCGGAAGAAAAAATGTATCGTTGCGGGTTTAAAACCGCGATGTTGCTCGTCTTTGAAATACTTAGTTCCGTTGGAGATTAAGCAAACAGCGGGGGAAGGACGAGCGCGCCGATCACGAGCACGCCGAGGGCGATACGGTACCAGCCAAAGACCGTGAAATCGTGTTTTTTTACGAAGTCCATTAAGAATTTGATTGCGAATAACGATACCGCAAACGCCACGAACGCGCCGATCAGAAGATATCCGAATTCTGCCGCCGTGAACGCGAAGCCGTATTTTAAAAGCTTTAAAAGGCTCGCGCCGAACATTACGGGGATAGCGAGATAAAAGGTAAATTCCGCGCCCGCGGGGCGGGAAATGCCCAAAAGAAGCGCGCCGAGAATGGTCACGCCCGAACGGGAAGTGCCGGGGATAAACGAAAGGGCTTGGCAAAGACCGATAATAATTGCGTGGATATAGCTGATTTCCGAAGTGCTTTCGATCTTAAAGGTACGCTTTTTGTTCCAAAGCTCCATTAAAATAAACGCCGCGCCGTAGACGATCAGCGTGATCGAGATCACGAGCGGGGAATCGGGCATATCGAACAAAAGCCCCACCACCGCCGCAGGGATACACGCGACGACGACTTTTCCCCAAAGGTTGAAAATATCCTTTTTCACAATCAGGCGGGTTTTGAGTTCGCCTTGTTCGGTTTGTTTCTTTTCCGTGCCGAAGGGAAATAATTTTTTCCAAAAAAGGATCACGACGGCGAGGATCGCGCCGAGTTGGATCGTGTATAAGAACACTTCCTTGAACGCAGGGGAGCAGTCCAACGGAAAAAGCGCGTCGAAAAGGAGCATATGCCCCGTGCTGGAAATGGGCAGCCATTCGGTGATCCCTTCTATGACGCCGAGAAAAATTACTTTCAAAAGTTCAAGAAAACGCATAATATCCTCTAAAAAACGCAGAATACAATAAATATATTGTATCAAGTATCAAAATTATAACATTTTAAGGGCGATATGTCCACAACTTTTCATAAAAAAGCGAAAAAAGGGAAAAATTTTTTTGTAAACTATTGCAAATAATAAAAATTTGTGATATAATTATTTTGTATTCGGAAAATACTTCGGATAAATCGGGTACGTTGGGTTTATAAAAATGCCTTAGGGGCATCACTTCGAGGGGGAATTTCGGGGTACAAAAATACTAGGGAGGTACTCCAATGAGTCAGGGAACAGTCAAATGGTTCAATGCGGGAAAAGGCTATGGGTTCATAGCCGGCGATGAGGGCGGCGACGATGTTTTCGTGCATTTCTCGGCGATTGTGGCGGAAGGCTACAAAACGCTGAAAGAAGGGCAGAAAGTTTCGTATGAAACGGAAGCCGACCCCAAAAACCCCGATAAACTGCGTGCGGTAAACGTTTGCGCGTTGTAATCGGGTGGGGTTCGTAAAGCGTTCGCCTTTACGAAGCTGAAATGATCGGTCGCATTGTCTTGAAGGGCTGTGCGACCGTTTTTCACAAAAAAACGCTTGCGCTTTCGCGCAGGGTGATATAAAGAGGTGGTAGGTTATGGTTTGTATTACGGAAGCGAAAGAGGTTTTTAAAGCGGGTTACGGTGCGGAAGCAACGCATTTGTTCACGGCGGCGGGGCGTATCAACGTCATCGGCGAGCACGTGGATTATTGCGGCGGTAAGGTGTTGCCCGCCGCGCTCAATCTTTGTTGCAAGATCTTTGCGCGCAAAAACGGCGAAAAGGTAATTCGTATTCTTTTGAAGGGGATCGACGGGGTGATCGAATTGGACCTCGATAAGCTCGATTCTTATAAAGACCTCAAATACGGCAACTATCAAGCGGGCGTAGCGTACCTTTTAAAGGAAAAAGGCGTGGGGCTCGTCGGGTGCGATCTGTACTACGATTGCGGCGTGCCGTTCGGGAGCGGGCTTTCTTCGTCGGCGGCGATCGAGGTCGCGACGGCGGTAGCTTTATGCGAGCTTGCGGGCGTTAGCTACGATAAAAAAGAACTCGCCCTGCTTTCGCAAAAAGCGGAAAACGAATACGTCGGCGTAAATTGCGGGATTATGGATCAGTTTGCTTCCGCGATGGGCAAAAAGGAACACGCCGTTTTGCTCGATTGCGCGACGCTTGAATACGAATACGTTCCTCTCGAACTCGGAGAGTACCGTATCGTCGTGGCGAATTGTAACAAGCCGCATAATTTGAAGGAAAGTAAATATAACGTACGCCGTCAGGAAGTGGAAACGGCGCTCAAACTCATTCGCCAAGTGAAAGAGGTGGGCTGCCTTGCCGAGCTTACGCCGAAAGATTTCAACGAAGTGAAATATCTTTTGTCGGGCGCGGTGGCAAAGCGCGCGGAACACGTCGTGATGGAGTGCGACCGCGTGAAACAGGCGGTGGAAGCCTTGAAAACGGGGGATATAGTCGAGCTTGGCAGACTTTTGAACGAGAGTCATTACAGCCTTCGCGATCTTTACGAGGTGACGGGCAAGGAACTCGACGCGCTTTCTTCGTTTGCAAGGAAAGAGCCGGAATGTTTGGGCTCGCGTATGATCGGCGCGGGTTTCGGCGGCTGTACGATCTCTATCGTCAAAAAGACGGCGGTGGACGGGTTTATCCGTCGGGTAGGAAAAGCGTATTTCGACGCGATCGGCTATCGCGCGAGCTTCTACGAAACCTCGATCGAGGACGGTGTGACGGTGACCCAATTATAAAAACGGGCGTACCGTGTACGGAATGAAAAGAAAAACCCGACGGCTTGTCGGGTTTTCGTTTAAGTTTTCGAGAACTGTAAGGCAAGCTTTAACAGCTTGCTTTTTTCGTTGTCTTTCGGGATTAAGGCAATTTGCGATAAAAGTTTGTTTAAAATTTCTGAAACGCGGGGGGCAGGTACGCCTTTATCGATAAGGTCTTTGCCCGTTACGCGAAGGTCTTTTAAGGAAAACGGTACCTTTTCCGCGTGCATTTTTTCGAGTAATTTTTGCCATTTCACGTTCGTCGGACAGGGGGAAGGATCGTCCTTACAGCCCGAATAATCCGCTTGTTTTACCTGCATAAGCGCGGGCAGAAGGGGCGCGTGGGCGACGAGGAATCGGCGCAGTTTGCTTTCGCCCGTCTTGCAGTCGAAATCGTACATATGCCAAAATACGAGCTCTTTTATTTGCGCGATCGTCTTTTTCGGCGCTTTTAAGCGGTTTAGAACGGATTCCGCGAGCTCCGCGCCCTCGGTGGGGTGAGCGTGGGAATTGCCGTCGCGAAGGGTGCAAAAGGGCTTGCCGATATCGTGCAAAAGGGCGGCGAGGCGCACCTCTTGGGTGGCGTACAGCACGGCGCGCAGGGAATGGAACAGGACGTCGTAGTCGTGAAAATCCGCCCGTTGCGCCATTCCTTTGCCGAGCGTCAGCTCAGGCAAGATCTTGGAAAGTACGCCCGTTTTTTCGAGAAGTAAAAGACCTTGATAGTGCCCGCCCTCGTTTCCGTACGCGCGGTCGGCGGATAAGATCTGCAACAGTTCGGCGTAGATTCGTTCGGGCGTGATATCCAAAATCAGCTCGGCGTTTTCCGTCGCGCCCGCAAGGCAGTCTTGATCGGGCGTGAAGCCGAGCTGCGCGGCTTGTCGGGCAAGCCGCATCAATCTCAGTCCGTCTTCGCCGAACACCCGCGTTGCTTCGCGGACGGTGGAGATGCGCTTTTCTTGGATCGCGGCGATCCCGCCGAGCGGATCGACGAACTTGCCGTTTCGGATATCGTAGTAGACGGCGTTCATCGTGAAATCCCTGCGCTTCGCGTCGAGGGAAATATCGTCCGTGAAAAAGATTTCGCGGGGGGTATGTTCGCCGCGAACGTATTTATCCGAGCGGAACGCCGCGTATTCGAGTTCGTTTCCCTGCCCGTCCGTAAGTTTTACCGTGCCCGTGTTTTTGTAAACCGAACGCACCGAAAATCCGCACGCGCCTGCGCACTCCGCTAACTTTTCCGGTGGGAGAGGCGCACAGATATCAAGGTCAAGCTTCGCCTTTCCTTTGCCGAGTAAAAAATCGCGCACGCTACCGCCCACGAGATAAAGGGGTGTGGGGCAAAGCTCGGCAAGTCGGAGTAAATTTTCGGGTAAAATCGTTCGCATAAGGGAGTTCCTTGAAAAAAATTCGTAAATACAGTATAACAAATTTCAAAATAAATTGCAATTGATTTGCAATTCTTTGAAAAGTGTTATATAATAGATACGCGGAATTTTTTTATGGGGCTTCCGTCCGTTTGAGAAAAAGCGGTAAGATTTTACGAAGGCTGAGGAAAATGTTTCATATCATTTCAAACCCCGTTTCGGGGAAAAAGGGGAATTTGCGTAACCCCGAGCTCGTTTCGCGCGTTTTCGAACGGCACGGGATCGAGCATACGCTCTATCAAACCACCTATAAAGGCGAGGGCAAAGAACTTGCCGAACGCATCACCCGCGAAGGCGGACGGGATATCGTCGTGGTCGGCGGCGACGGTACTTTGCACGAGGTCTTGAACGGGCTTTCGGATCCGTCCGAATGTAGGTTGGGCTTGATCCCTTCGGGTACGGGCAACGATTTTGCCTGCGCCGCGGGACTGCCTATGAACGCGGAGCAAGCCGCGGAACTGATCGTGACGAGCGAGGCGAAGGACACCGACTATATCGAAGTGGACGGAAAACGCTGTATGAACGTTTGCGGGCTGGGAATGGACGTGGACGTTTTGGAGCGTTGCAGTCGCGGCAAATCGCGGGGGAAGCTCAAATATTTAAAGAGCCTGCTTTCCAGTCTGTTCGCGTTTAAAGGCTATAAACTCCGCGTGGAAACGGACGAAGATACGATTGAAAAAGACGCGCTGATCGCCGCGGTGTGTAACGGAAAAGTATTCGGCGGGGGTATCAAGATCTGCCCCGTAGCCGAACTCGACGATCATAAATTCGACGTGATGATCGTGGATTGTTTGGGCGGAAAACTCAAACTGATCAAAGCGTTTATGGTTCTGATGAAAGGGAAAATTATGAATTTTCCCTACCTCACGCACTACCGCACCGATTGCGTGCGATTCACGACGGGGGATACGGATACCGTACAGCTCGACGGAGAGCTTTATAAGGGCTTGAATTTCGTCGCGAGGATAAAGCAAGGACTCAAATTTTTCAGATAAGGAAGAGATATGTTCGAAGGGAAGTATAAACGCATATTGGAGCGAATGCCCGACGGGGTGTTCGTATTCGACGAAAAGCTGCGCGTGATATTCACGAACGCGGCGTTTCGGCGTTCCTTTTCGGACGAGGCGAAAGCAAAGGGTACGCTCAAAGAAACGCTCGGTTGTAAAGAATCGGGCGCGTGCGGGGAAAACGCCGCTTGTGAATATTGTTCCTTTTACCGCGCTATGAGGGCTTCCGTGTCGGAAAACAGAGAACGTACGGAAACGATGGACGCGACCATACCCCGTTCGGGGCGGATGGACAAGATTTCCGTGCGTATCCGCGTATTGCCCGTCGAGGGTAAGAAAAAGCTCTTTTTGGGGCTTACGGACGGACAATACCATTCGGAAATGGAGAGGGAAATGCTCACGGCAAAGCAGATGCAACAGCGCCTGTTGCCCGCGGGCAAGAGCGCGGGCGGCGTGCCGTATTCGTATATGTATATCCCGTGCCTCGAGATCGGCGGGGATATGCCCGACGTGTACGAGTTGGACGGGCAGACCTACGGCGTACTTGCCGACGTGTCGGGCAAGGGGGTGTCGGCGGGTATGCTTTCGGCGTTCGTAAAGGCGGGCTTCGATAAAAAACAGCCGAAGCTCGATCTTGCGCTGAACGCCCTGAACGCGAAATTCAACGAGCTCAATCAAGACGAGCGGTCGTATATCACGGTCGCCGCCGTAAGAATAGACGAGGGGGAAGGGGTGCTTCGCTACGCGCTTGCAGGGCATAACGCGCCGATCCTTTTAAAGACGGCGGAAGGGGTGAACGAGATCGAACTTCCCGCGCCGCCCATCTCCAACTGGATGCCCGATTACGGCTATACGGAACGGGAAATGCCCTTTTCGAAGGGGGATATTTTGGCGCTTTTGACGGACGGCGTGACCGAGTGTCTGAACTCGGCGGGCGAGCTGTTCGGCATCGAGCGGGTGGAAAGCGTGTTGCATCAATCCTACAACGCGCAGGATTTTATCGGGAAATTGCGTTCGGCGTTAAACGTGTTCTGCGGGGGTAAATTCTCCGACGATATTACGGCGATCGCGTTTGATTTATAATTTTTGAGAGGAGAAAACAATGAAAAAAGAAACGTTTGAATGGGTACAAAGTTGGTGCGATTACGCAGATAAAAACGATAAACCCCGCGTGTTGCTCGTGGGGGATTCGATTACGAGAGGCTATCAGGGGATTGTTCGCGAACTTTTAAAAGACGTTGCCTACGTGGATTATTTGTCTACTTCGTATGCGGTGGATAACAAGCTGTATTCACAGCTCGTCGAGGGAATGGCGAAGAACAGCGACTACGCGCTCATTCATTTCAATCACGGTCTGCACGGGTTTCATATGTCGCCGAGAACGTATAAGAGCAAGATCAAAAATCTTCTGCTCCGTATCCGCGGAAAATCCAAGCTCGTGCTTGCGGAAACGACGGTCGTTTATAAAGAGGGGAACAAACGCTTGCACACGGGCTGGAAAAAGCGCGTGAACGAGCGCAACGAGATCTTGGGCGAACTCGCGACCGAGCTTGACGCGGAGCTGAACAGATTATATTCCGTCAGCGAACGTATCGCGAAAAACGATCGGCATAACGACGGTACGCACTACGCGCCAAAGGGCTGCGAAATTCTTGCCGACGCCGTTGCGGAATGTGTGAAATCGCTTTTGAAATAAATAACGACGAGGAAGAAGAATGCAGATATTGAAATTATACCCCGAGTGTAAGGACAACGTTTGGGGCGGAACGAAACTCAAAGAAAAATACGGTAAAAAAACGGATAAAGACCCCGTTGCGGAGAGTTGGGAACTCTCTTTTCATAACGACGGTCCGACCCGTTTGGAGGACGGTAGAGAGCTTAGAAAAGTCGCGAGCGAAAAGGACTTGGGAGAAAACTGCAAGGGCTTTCCGTTCTTTCCGATGCTGGTGAAATTTATCGACGCAAAAGCCGATTTGTCCGTGCAGGTCCATCCGTCCGACGACTACGCGTTAAAGCACGAAAACAGCTTCGGGAAAACGGAAATGTGGTATATCGTGGACGCAGAAGCGGGCGCGGGCATTTATTTAGGCTTTAAACGCCCCGTAAGCGCGGAGGGGTATCGGCGCGCCATCGAAGAAAATACCCTTCTCGAACTTCTCAACTTTTTCGAGGTAAAGGCGGGGGATTGCTATTTTATCCCTTCGGGTACGATCCACGCGATCGGCAAAGGCTGCTTGATCGCGGAAATACAGCAAAACAGCAATTTGACTTATCGCGTTTACGACTACGGCAGAAAGGACAAAAACGGTAAAACGCGGGAATTACATATCGATAAAGCTCTCAAAGTAACTTCGCTCAACGCGTACCTGCCCTCGTCGTTTCGTGCGGAAACGGGTCGGGGGATACTGCTCGGCGCGAGTAAATATTTCTCGACGACTTTGCTCAAAGTGAATGGAGAAACAGCCTTGACTGCGGACGAAAAAACCTTTAAGTGCCTGAGTGTGGTTTCGGGCGCGGGAGAGCTTGACAATAAAACGGCTTCGGCGGGGGATAGCTTTTTTATCCCTGCGGGAAAAGGAGAAATAAGATTGAAAGGAGATATGACGGTGACGATAGCGGAAGTAAGAAAATACTACGTCGGTATCGATTTGGGCGGTACGTTCATAAAAGGCGGGATCGTCAACGATCTTGGCGAGATCGTATTGCAGGACAAAGCGCCTACGGAGAGTGAAAAAGGCGCGGACGCGGTAGCGGAAAATATCGCGAAGCTCACGGCAAAGCTTTTGAAGCAAGCAGGGCTAGGCGTTTCCGACGTCGAGGGCTTGGGAATGGGCGTACCCGGTATGATCGATTCGAAAACGGGTACGGTGATCTATTCGAATAACCTCGATTGGACGGATTTTAAGATCGGCGAAAAGGTGCAAACGCTCACGGGCTTGACCGTGAAGATAGCCAACGACGCGAACGTGGCGGCGCTCGGCGAAGTGAAATTCGGCGCGGCAAAAGGCTGTGAACACGCGGTGCTCGTAACGCTCGGCACGGGCGTAGGCGGCGGGATCGTCGCAAACGGCGAGCTCTTGGAAGGCAATAAATCGGCGGGCGCGGAGATCGGACACGGCGTGATCGTCGCAGGGGGCGAACAATGTACCTGCGGAAGAAAGGGGTGTTTCGAGGCGTATTCGTCGGCAACCGCGCTCATTCGCGACACTAAGCGTGCGATGCAGGCGCATAAAGACAGTAAGATGTGGGATGGCTATACGCTCGAAACGGTCAGCGGTAAAACGGCGTTCGATTATAAGGATAGCGACCCGTACGCAAAAGCGGTCGTGGATCGTTATATCGAAATGCTGGCGGCGGGGCTGACGAATATTGCGAATATTTTCCGCCCGAACGTGATTTTGCTTGGCGGCGGGGTGTGCGCGCAGGGGGATAACCTCGTGAAACCCTTGCAAAAGCTGTTAGATCGCGATCTGTTCGCAGGGGAAATGGGCCCGCAAGTGCCTATCCGTATCGCGGAGCTCGGCAACAGCGCGGGAATTTTGGGCGCGGCGGCGCTCTTGTTATAAAAGAAAAAACGGGAGCTGCCATACGGCGGTTCCCGTTAAAAATCTTTTCGTATAAATTCTTTTAAAAACTTTTGAAAACGCGAAAAAAACAGTTGACAAACCCGAAAAAAAAGCTTATACTATATAAGCATTTTGAATGTGAATTTAATTTTTTGCACTGTTAGCTCAACTGGATAGAGCGTTGGTCTACGGAACCAAAGGCTAGGAGTTCGAACCTCTTACGGTGCACCAAAAACAAGCGAGAATCGCACGATTTTCGCTTGTTTTTTGCTTTTTTTCGAGGTTTTCGTTTTGGCTCAATTTTTTCTAATAAATTTTTTAGCGATTTTATTAGAACGAAATTGAGTTAATTTTTTTCTAATAAAAAATCGCGTTTTTTATTTTTTCTAATAAATTTTCTAATAAATCGAA
>JAFURH010000051.1 GCA_017471945.1 Clostridia bacterium
CCGCTCACCAACCTGATCGGCGGGTACGGCTTGGGGTTATACCAAATGGTATACCCCTTTTATTGTTTGCTTTTGACCGTATCGGCGACGGGGATTCCCTCGTCGATCGCTTCGCTCACCGCCGAACGGCTGGCAAACGGGGAGTCGGACGAGCCGATTTTAAAAACCGCGTTCAAGCTCTTTTTGTCCATCGGGCTCTTGGGTACGCTGTTGATGGCGGGGCTTGCGCCCGTGCTGGCAAGAGCGCAGGGGGAGAAGCTCGCGGGCGGGTATCTCGCGCTCGCGCCGTCCGTGTTGTTCGTGTCCGCGATCAGCGTGCTAAGAGGCTGGTTTCAGGGCAGAAACCGTATGACTCCGACCGCGTTTTCCGAGGTTTTGGAACAGGTCGTAAAAGTCGGGCTGGGGCTGTTATTTGCATACCTGTATAGGGGAAATACGCAAAAAGCGGTCGCGTTTTTGCTCTTGGCGGTCTCTTTTTCGGAGCTTCTCGCGCTTCTTTTTATGTGGATCGCCTATCGCCGCACACCTGCCCCCTTCGAAGGCTTGAAAACGGGCGGCAGGGTCGGGGTCAAACGCATTTTGCGGAGAAGTATTCCCGTCACCTTTAATTCCGCGCTGATCCCCCTTTCGGGGCTGATCGACAGCGTGCTCATAGTGCGGCTTTTGGAAAAATACACGGCGGAAGCCGTCGCGCTCTACGGTCTGTTTTCGGGCGGCGCGGTGACCGTGATCAACTTGCCCGTTTCCATTTGCTACGGCGTGGCGGCGGCGAGTATTCCCGCCGTCGGAAGCGCGAAAGGAAAAGGGGAATCCCCGCGAAAGCGCGTGCTGTTTTCCCTGTTCGTCACGCTCGCGATCGCGATCCCGTCCGCGATCGGATTGTATCTTTTTGCCGAACCCGCCGTAAGCGTGATCTTCCGTTCGTTAAAGGGCGGCGAAAAACAAACGCTCGTGGAGCTCGTGAAAGCCTTTTCTTGGAGTGCGGTGTTCCTTTCGGGGCTGCAAACGCTGTCGGCTTGCTTGACGGCGCAAGGAAAACCCAAATACGCCGCTCTTTCGATGTCGATCGCCGTCGCGGTGAAAATTCCGCTCACCGTACTTTTCGTAAGAAACCCGAAATACAATATTTTCGGCGCGGCGATTGCGGCAAACGCTTGTTATTTGCTTGCTTTTGCGCTCGATTTGTTGTATAATTTCCTTATAACGAGGCGTAAAGGAGAAAGGAAAAATGATCACGGTAGTCGGGCTCGGCGTAGAGAAAGGGGATTTGACGGAACGGGGGAAAGCGGCGATATTTGAGGCGGCGAACGCGGGTAAAAAGGTGCTCGTGCGCACGGCGCGTACCCGTTCTTTCGAAAGCTTGAAAGAACTCGGCGTGGAAGTGTTTTCGCTCGATTTCGTCTACGAAAAAAGCCGCAGCTTCAAAACGCTAAATCAGAACCTTGCCAAAGAAGTGCTCGAAGCGGGCGACGGCGCGGTGTATTGCGTGGACGGCTCGGCGGCGGAGGATAACTCCGTCAAAATACTCAAAAAACGCTTGAAGAAAAATCTCGCCGTCGTGGGCGGGGTTTCGAAAATTACTTATCTCGTCGAAAAGGCGGGCTTTGCGGGCTGTTCGTATACGGCGGTTTCCGCGTACGAGTTGGAAGAGAAAAAAGGGTCGTTGCGCCTTCCCGTGCTCGTTTACGACCTCGACGATAAAGCCCTTGCGGGCGACGCGAAGCTGATTCTTTCCGACGCGTTCGGCGACGAAGCCCCCGCGAGCTTTTTGAGCTTTGAAAAGACGAAAAAAATTCCGCTCTACGAGTTGGATCGGCAAAAGGCTTACGACTATTCGACCGCGGTGGCGATCGAAGAGATCCCGCTTACCGAAAAAAAGCGGTTCACGCTCGAAGACCTTTTGGCGATCATCGTACGGCTCAGACAGCCCGACGGTTGCCCTTGGGATAAGGTACAAACCCCGCAGACCATCAAAATGAACGCCGTAGAGGAGGCCTACGAGCTTCTCGACGCGATCGATTCGGGCGACCCGAACAAGATCTTGGAGGAAACGGGCGACGTGATGCTGCAAGCGGTGTTCCACGCCGTGATGCAAGAAGAGCGCGGGGAATTTACTATGACCGACGTTTTAAGCGAGCTGTGCGGAAAGCTGATCTTCCGCCACACGCATATTTTCGGCGGGGATAAAGCCGCGAACGCGGCGGACGCGCTGAGCGTGTGGGAAAAGAATAAAATGAAAGAAAAGCACCAAAACACCTTTGCCGACTCGGTGAACGACGTGCCCAAAGCCTTCCCCGCCGCAATGCGGGCGCAAAAGGTGGGCAAGCGCGCCGCGAAAGCGGGAATGGATTTTGCGGGCGTGGAAGCCGCCGTCGTTCGCTTAAAGGAAGAAATAGAGGAATTTTTATCCGCGCAAAAAACGGGCGATAAAGCGCAGATCAACGCCGAATTCGGCGACGTTTTGTTCGCGGCGATCAACGCGGGTCGGCTTGCGGGCGCGGACGCGGAACAGGCGCTTAAAGAGAGTACGGACAAGTTCGCCCGCCGTTTCACGCTTGCCGAATCGCTCGCGCTCAAAGACGGAAAAACGGTCACGGAGCTTTCCGAAAAGGAATGGGACGAATATTATCTCGCGGCGAAAGCCGCGCTCAAAGGAGCGGACTGATATGCGCCTCACCCCCGTGACGATCGGCTCGATCACGACGAAAAACAACCTGTTTTTAGCCCCCCTCGCGGGCTACACCAACTATCCGATGCGCAAGCTTTGCGCCTCGTTCGGCGCGGGGCTTTGTTTCACGGAAATGGTGAGCGCGAAAGGGCTCAAATACGGCAGTGAAAACACGAAAGAGCTTTTATATACGACGAATGACGAATTTCCTTGCGCGGCGCAGATCTTCGGAAGCGAACCCGACGTGATGCGCGCGGCGTGCGAGCATACCGCGCTCGAACCCTTCCCGATCGTGGATATCAATATGGGCTGTCCCGTGCCGAAAATTTATAAAAACGGCGAGGGGAGCGCGCTTTTGGAAAATATCCCGCTCGCCGAAAAGATCGTGTCCGAGTGCGTGAAAAGCGGGAAGATCATCACCGTCAAATTCCGCACGGGCGTGAGCGCGGACAAGCTCGTGACCGCCGAGTTCGCCAAGAGAATGGAGGGGGCAGGTGCGAGTTTACTGACCGTTCACGGCAGAACGCGGGATAAAATGTATTCGGGGGAGGTCGCGTTCGACGAGATCGCGAAAGCCAAAAGCGCGGTGAAGATCCCCGTGATCGCAAACGGCGGGGTGTTTTCCGTGCAAGAAGCCGACGAGCTTTTAAAAAAGACGGGCGCGGACGGCGTGATGATCGCGCGGGCGGCGCTCTACGACCCTATGATTTTCTGCGATCTGACGGGCAAAGAACGCGGCTCGAAACGGGAAATGTTCGAAACGCAGCTCAAAGAAACCCGCAAGGTGTTCGACGAGCGCTTCACGACGGTGTTTATGCGAAAAATGGCGGCGTTTTACTGCAAAGGCGAGCGCGGCGCGGCGGCGTTCAAGGAACGCTTGTTCCAAGCAAAAACGCCCGACGAGGTTTTGTCTATCGTCGAAGAAATGTGGAGTTAAAAAATTCAACCTTGAAAAACGGGGCGAAAATCGCTCCGTTTTTTCTCGTCGATAAAGGATACGGAAAAAGTGATAAAATAAAAAACAGGGCGTATTTACGGGCAAAAACGGGGCAATTTGCCCCGCGCGGGGAAAAGATTTTCAAAAAGTGCTTTCAAACGCTGTACTTTTTCGAAAAAATATGCTATAATCGAAGAGTAAAAATAACGCCTATCCCTTGTAAAGGGATAGCGATACGAGGAGTCGAGAAAAAATGACGGAAAACACGGACGTTATGAAAGACACAGATTTGGCGGAAGAACAAGCGGCTGAACCCGTGATCGAGAGGGAAAAAGTAGAGGGGGAATACGGCGCGGAACAAATTCAAGTCCTCGACGGGCTCGAACATATCCGTAAACGCCCCGGTATGTATATCTCGTCTACGGACGCGAAGGGGCTTCACCACCTCGTGCACGAGGTCGTGGATAACTCTATCGACGAGGCGCTCGCGGGGTATTGTACGCATATCGAGGTCACGCTCAATCCCGACGGGAGCTGTACGGTGCAGGACAACGGGCGCGGTATTCCCACGGGAATCCACCCCAAGGAAGGAATTTCCACCCTCGAAGTCGTATTTACGAAGGTCAACGCCGGCGGAAAATTCGGCGGGGATTCTGGCTATAAGGTTTCGAGCGGTCTGCACGGGGTCGGCGTGAAAGCCGTCAACGCGCTTTCCGAATGGCTGGACGCGGAAGTCCACCAAAACGGCAAAATTTATAAACAAACCTACAATCGCGGCGTTCCTCAGCGCTCCGTGCAGGAAACGGGCGAAGCGGACGACACGGGCACGAAGGTCACCTTTATGCCCGACGCGGACATCTTCGAAACGACGATTTTCAATTACGACACCTTAAAGGGCAGACTCCGCGAGCTTGCCTACCTCAACAAGGGCTTGCGCATCACGCTCGAAGATACCCGCCCCGATCAGGCGAAAAAGGACTCCTTCTGCTACGAAGGGGGTATTCGTTCCTTCGTCGAGGAGCTGAACAAAAACCGCGAAGAGCTGTTATTCCCCAACCCCGTCTATTTCGAGGAAAAGGAAGAGGAAACCGTCTGCGAGGTCGCCATTCAGTATAACGACAGCTATAACGAAGTCATTTACAGCTACGCCAACAACGTCAACACCATCGACGGCGGCACGCACGTGGAAGGCTTGAAAATGGCGCTGACCAAGGTCATTAACGAAGCGGGCAGAAAGCTGAATATCTTAAAGGACAGCGACAAGCTGACGGGCGAGGACGTGCGCGAAGGCATCACCGCCGTCGTTTCCGTCAAGCTTATTAACGCGCAGTTCGAATCGCAGACCAAGGACAAGCTCAACAACAGCACCATTCGTACCTTCGTGAACAAATGCGTGACCGAGCATATGAGTACCTTCCTCGAAGAGAACCCGTCGGTGGCGAAAGAACTCGTCCTTCGCTGTATCACGGCGCAAAAGGCGCGCGACGCGGCGAGAAGCGCAAGAGAGCTGACGAGAAGAAAAGGCATTTTGGAATCGAGCACCCTGCCCGGCAAGCTCGCCGACTGTTCGGATAGACGTAGCGAGCTTTGCGAAATTTATATCGTAGAGGGCGACTCGGCAGGCGGTACGGCAAAGCAGGGGCGCGATAGGCGTTTCCAAGCGATCCTGCCGCTCAGAGGTAAGATCTTGAACGTGGAAAAGGTGCGCTTAAACCGCGTTTTGGAGAACGAAGAGATCAAGTCTATGATCACGGCGTTCGGCTGTGGCATTTTGGACGATTTCGACGAGAGCAAGCTCCGTTACGACCGTATCATTTCAATGACCGACGCCGACGTAGACGGCGCGCATATTCGAATTTTGCTTTATACTTTCCTGTTCCGCTATATGCGCCCGCTGATCGAACACGGACACGTATACGCGGCGAAGCCCCCGCTTTACAAGGCGAGCTATAAAGGTCACGACGATTATCTGTATTCCGAAGAAGAAAAGATCGAATACGACAAGAACGCGCCCGGAAAAGTGGAATACCAACGCTATAAAGGTCTTGGGGAAATGAGCAAGGAACAGCTTTGGGACACGACGATGAACCCCGCGACGAGAACGCTCATTCGCGTGACGATGAAGGACGCGGCGGAAGCCGACCAGATGTTCACGATGCTGATGGGCGAAAACCCCGAGCTTCGTAGAAAGTTTATCGAAGAGAACGCTTCGCTCGTCACCGACCTCGATATTTAAAGAGTAGGAAGTCCAGAAACTCAGTTTCTGGTGGGGTGCAGGGGCAACGCCCCGCGTATCTTAGACCCATTGAAGCAACCGACAGGTTGCGCCTTTCTCGCCCTTTGGGCGAATACGTGGCAACGCCACGAGAACGGAAAGCGTTCGCTTTCCTATTAAGGGTACTTGTTTCGTGGGCTCTGCCCACACCCGCAAGGGGATTATCCCCTTGACCCTTAAAGAACTTCACTATTCACAGAATCATTAGGAGAAAACGAAATGGCTAAAAAAGAAACCAGTCCCGAATTAACCGAAGAGTTCAGAAAAACCCTCGCGATGACCAAAATGCTCGACATCGAGGTGGACGACGAGCTCAAACGCTCGTTTATCGCCTACGCGATGGCGGTCAATAAATCCAGAGCGATCCCCGACGTGCGCGACGGCTTGAAGCCCGTGCACAGAAGAATCCTCTTTTCAATGCACGAAATGGGTCTTTACAACGACAAGGCGTATAGAAAGTGCGCCCGTATCGTCGGTGACTGTATGGGTAAATATCACCCGCACGGCGACAGTTCGGTGTACGACGCGCTCGTGCGCTTGGCGCAGGAATTCACGATCAGCTTCCCGCTCGTAGACGGACACGGCAACTTCGGTTCGGTGGACGGCGACAGCGCGGCGGCTATGCGTTATACCGAAGCAAGGCTCACCAAGCTCGCCGCGGAAATGCTCAAAGACCTCGATAAAGAAACGGTGGACTTTATCCCCAACTTCGACGGCAGCGAAGAAGAACCCGTCGTGCTCCCCGCGAGATATCCGAATTTGCTCGTAAACGGTTCGGACGGTATCGCCGTGGGTATGGCGACGAATATCCCTCCGCACAATTTGTCGGAAGTGATCGACGGCACGATCGCAATGATCGACAACCCCGATATCACGGTGGACGAATTGATGGAATATATCCCCGCACCCGACTTCCCCACGGGCGGTATCTTGATGGGCAGAAGCGGTATCCGCAACGCCTACCGTACGGGTCAGGGCAACCTCGTCATTCGCTCGAAATGCGAGATCGAGGAATACGGCGCGGGCGGCAATATCCGCTCCCGTATCGTCGTTACGGAAATTCCCTATCAGGTCAACAAGGCGCTTTTGATCAAAACGATCGCGGATATGGTGCGCGATAAGCGCTTAGAGGGCATTTCGGACATTCGCGACGAGTCGGACAGAGAGGGTATGCGTATCGTGATCGAAGTGAAGAAGGACGCGAACGCGCAGGTCGTTTTGAACACCCTTTACAAAAAGACGAAATTGCAGATTTCCGACGGTATTATTTTGCTCGCGCTCGTCGAAAACGGCACGGAGCCGAGAACGCTCAACCTTCGCGATATTCTCTATTATTATCTTGAACACCAAAAGGAAGTGATCACGAGAAGAACGCGTTTCGAGCTCAACAAAACGGAAGAACGCGCGCATATTATCGCAGGGCTCGTGCTCGCGCTCGCGAACGTGGACGAGGTCATTCGCATTATCAAGGCTTCCGCGGATAAATTCGCGGCTATCGAGGGGTTGACGACGGCGTTCGCCCTCGACGAAAAGCAAGCGACGGCGATTTTGGAAATGCGTTTGCAACGGCTCACCTCGCTCGAAGTCGAAAAGCTCAAAGACGAGCTTGCCCAGCTCCAAGCGACGATTGCCGACCTCAAAGATATCCTCGCGAACGAATACCGCGTAATGAATATTATCCGTAACGACTTGACGGATATCAAGACCCGTTATCCTTCCCCCCGTAAAACGGAAATTTCCCTCGATTACGGCTCGATCGACGACGAAGATCTGATCGAACGCGAGGACGTCGTGATCTCGATCACCCATTCGGGGTATATCAAGCGTTTGCCCGTCGCGGAATACAAGGCGCAGGGCAGAGGCGGCAGAGGAATTACCGCGCACAGACCCAAGGACGAGGATTTCGTCGAAAAAATGTTCGTCGCGTGCACGCACGACCCGATTCTGCTCTTCTCCTCGAAAGGCAAGGTGTATTCGATCAAGGGCTACGAAATTCCCGAAGCCAACCGCACGGCGCGCGGCAGAGCGGTCGTCAATATCGTACAGCTTGATCAGGGCGAAAAGATCGAAACGGTGCTTCCCGTCAAAGCGGACGGCGTAGGCTATCTCGTGATGGCGACCGAACGCGGTCTGATCAAAAAGACGGCGACCCAAGAATTTACGCGTATTCCCCGAAACGGCAAGATCGCGATCAAGCTGTTAGAGGACGACAGATTGATGTCGGTGCAGTTTGCAACGGGCGAGGACGAAATTATCGTCGCGAGCCGCGAAGGGAAGTGTATCCGCTTCTCCGAAAAGGACGTGCGCCCGACGGGCAGAGGCACGCAGGGCGTTCGCGCGATCAATCTCGCCAAAGACGACGTGCTCGTGGATATGCTGATTATCGACAAAACGCAGGATCTGTTCACGCTCACCTCGAACGGCTACGGCAAGCGTTCGTCCGTGGAGGACTACCGTTTGCAATCGCGCGGCGGTAAGGGTATCAAAGCGGGCGTGTTCAACGAAAAGACGGGCTATCTCGTGAATATGAAATTCGTCACCGACGAAAACGATATTATGATCATCACGACGGGCGGTACGATCATTCGTATGCACGCGGATTCTATCAGCCGTATCGGCAGAACGACGCGCGGCGTACGCGTTATGAACGTTAAGGACAGCTTGGTGGCGACGGTAGACGTAACCGAACGCGACGACGAAGCGGAAACGCAAGCGCCTGAGGAAACGGCGGCGGATTTATCCCCCGAAGAACTCGCGGAAGGCGTGGAAACGGAAGTAGAAGCAGAAGAAACGGAAGAAGTCGTGACGGACGAACCCGTAGAAGAAGCTCCCGCAGAAGAATAAAAACGGCAAGACGAACGCCCCGACTTTGGTCGGGGCGTTTATCTTAGACGGTGTGCAACCTTACGAAAGCTGTGTGACAACAATTGGAATTTATCGTTTTTCTTCTTTCTGTGTATATTATAACAGATTTTACAAGCCTTGGGGCGAAAATACCTTTTTAGGTATAAGATTCCGTGTCATTGCGAACCCGATAGGGTGAAGCAATCCCAAGGATGATCTCGTGTCATTGCGAGGAATGTAATGACGAAGCAATCCCAAGGACTTTACGAACTTCGTAATTAGAGATTGCCGCGCTTCGCCTGACGGCTACGCTCGCAATGACAGGTTGGTGACCGCGTTATTACGAACGATAATATTTCTTTGAGTAATTTTATTTTATTACAATTATTCTGGTAAGTAAACTATTTTTACAAGAAAATTGGTAAAATAATGGTATGAAAAACGTAGAAAAGAAATTCGGAGAGATTTTATTTGCTTTAAGAAAAGCGCGCGGGTGGAGTCAGCAAGAATTGGCTAATCGCATATTTGCTTCGCAACAATGCGTAAGTCAATGGGAGCAAGGCTTGATAGAGCCAACGTTGACCTTTTTATGGAGATTAGCCGACGTGTTCGAGGTTAGCGTTGACGAGCTGATTGGGCGAGTGGATTTTTAAACGAAAAAAGCGTAAGCAGTTTTGCTTACGCTTTTAGCTTTTATTTTTTCTTTAATCGTCAATCGTCCGCGGGGTTGATCAGGTCGAAGAACTTGATAAGCGCGCCCGAGAGCGGGAACGCCGCCTGTACGATAATGATTACGAGCAGGATCTGTTGCATCGAGAAGTTCACGCTTTCCCAGCCCGTGAATACGATCTCGCCGAGGAAGGGCACGGATACCACCGTCGCGCAAAGCACCGCCATCGAGATAAACAGGATCGCGCGAATGACGTTGAACGGCTGACAGATACGGTACAGCATCACCAAGCCGCCGAAGGTCAAAAGGATCATCATAAGAGCGCGGTATTCGTTCGAATTGTCTTTTGCGGTCGCGCCGACGAGCCCCAAGGAATCGGCAAGCCCCGTTTGGCGTATCACGTAAAGCGTAATGATCGAGATCGCGAGCGTGAGAGCGCCGGGGATCGCGCGGCTTAGTACGTAGGGGATAAATTTGCCCTTGACTCGCGCGGTGTTGGGTTGCAGGGAAATGACGAAGGACGGGATCGCGCTGATAAAGAATTCGAACATCATCATATTGTTCGTTTCGAAGAAGTACGCGCTGCCCAGCGCAATACACACGATCGCGAGCGTGAGGGTCAACAGCGTTTTCATAATATACAGCGAAGCCGAATTTTTGATGTTGTTGATCACCCGTCGCCCTTCGTTTACGATTTTTGGCATAGAGCCGAAATTATTGTCTTGCAAAACGAGGTTGGAAACGTTTCTCGCCGCTTCGCTTCCCGAAGCCACCGACACGGCGCAGTCCGCTTCCTTCATAGCCAAAATATCGTTTACGCCGTCGCCCGTCATCGCCACGGTGTTGCCCGCTTTCTTGATCGCGCGGATCAAAATCGCCTTTTGCTCGGGCGTTACGCGCCCGAATACGGTGTACTGGTTGGCGGCATTTTCCACTTCGAGGTCGGAAAGACCTTCGAGGGAAATAAAGTGCGCGGCGCTCTTGATTCCCGCTCGTCGCGCCACTTCCGCCACCGTCACGGGGTTATCCCCCGAAATGACCTTGACCGCCACGTCGTTTTCTCTGAACCAACGAATGGTTTCGACGGCGTCGGGGCGTACGTTGTCGGAAAGGGTAATGATCGCGATCGCGCGGAGCGCGGTCGGGAGTTTATCGCCTTGTATTTGCGCGGGCGAGTGCGCCACGACGAGCACGCGCAAGCCCATTTGCGCGTATTGCTTTACGATCTTATCGATACGGATAGGCATCGGCTTCAACACGAATTCGGGCGCGCCCATCACGAACGTTCCCACCCCTTCGAAGGTGACGGCGGAAAGCTTTCTCGCCGAAGAGAAGGGGAGCGTCGCCATCGGTTGCAACGCCGTCGAATGACCGAACCGATCGTAAAGCGCGATCGAGGTTTGGTTGTTATCGTCGAGCGAAGCGAGGATAGACCCTAAAATTTCGTCGATCGTGTATTCGGTGGGGTTGTTGAGCAAAATACAGTCGGAAACCCTCATTCTGCCGTCCGTGATCGTACCCGTTTTATCAAGGCACAAAACGTTTACGCGGGCGAGCATTTCAAGGGAGTACATATCCTGTACGAGGGTGTTATAGCGCGCGAGCCTTATCATACCGACCGACAGCGCGACCGTCGTTAATAAGAGTAATCCCGAAGGGATCATACCGATCACGACGGCGATCGTCGTGCGGATCGTTTGGTTTAAAACGGCGTTTTTACCGCCGAACAACACGGCGATAAAGCCGCCTTCTCTGCCGATATCCGCCCAGCTTCCTTCGAGGTTTTCGAAGTTGGTGAAGAACATCAAAATGGCGATGGGAATGATCGCAAGACCGATAATGCGGATAAACAGGTTGATGGAATTCATAATTTCCGAGTTGGGGCGTTTATACTTTTTCGCTTTCGCCGTAAGCTTGGAAATATAGGTGTCCTCGCCGATCTTATCCACGCGCGCGGCGATATGCCCCGCCGCGACGAACGAACCCGCGAAAAGGGGATCGCCGTCCTCTTTTTTAATGGGCACGGATTCGCCCGTTAAAAGGGATTCGTTGAACTCCGCCGTGCCTTCCGCCGCGATACAGTCCGCGGGAACTTGCTGACCCGCCGAAAGAAGCAAAATATCGTCTACGACGATCTCCGTCGTCGGGATCTCTATCTTTTGCCCGTTTCGCACGACCAGCGAGGTTGGCGAGGAGAGAATGGACAGCTTGTCGATCTTTCGCTTCGCGCGAATTTCCTGCACGATACTCACGACGATATTGCAAAGGAAAATGAGCACGAACATAAACTGCGTGATCGGCGCGCGGGCGAGAATGAGCGCGACCGCCGCGATCAAGCACAAAAGGTTGAAGAACGTGCAAAGATTTCCGACGAAAATACTCTTATACGTTTTGGAGTATTTTTTCGCGGTCTTGTTTACGAGTCCTTGCTCGATACGTTCTTGTACCTGATTTTCCGAAAGCCCGCGGTTTACGTCCGCGGAAAAGCGCTGCACTTCTACGACTTCCGTTTGCCCCTTTTTCTTTTTAGGGGGTTTGGGTTTTTGAGACGGTTGGTTTTTTTGCCCCGCCGTCTTTGCGTTTACGGGCGCAGGGGCAGGCGTCTGCGCTTTGGGCGCGGGCGCGATTCGTTTGGTTTTTTCGTCTTTATTTTTCATAGAACGGGTTACTCCGTATACTGTCATTTGTACTATTATAGCATACTCGAACGCAAAAAACAAGTTTTTTGAGAAAAAATTACGGGAAAATGAAATTGTTTGATTCTTTTTTAATTGCTTTTAAGGCGGGAAAGTAGTATAATGGTTAGGAACAAGATTTTATCAGCGAGGTAATTTTTCGATGATCGACATCAATTTAATCAGAACCAATCCCGAACTCGTGAAGGAAAATATCAAAAAGAAGTTTCAAGATCGTAAGCTTCCGCTCGTGGACGAAGCGCTCGTTCTCGACGCCCGTCGGCGCGAGCTGATCGCGGAAGGGGATTCCCTGCGCTCGGCGCGCAACACCCTTTCCAAGCAGGTAGGCGCGCTTATGAAAGCGGGCGATAAAGAAGGCGCGGAGAAGATCAAAGCGCAGGTAAAGGCGGACGCGGACAGGCTTTTGGAGATCGAAAAGGAAACCGCGGAAACGGAAGCCGCGCTCAAAAAAGTGATGATGGCGATCCCGAATATTATCGCGGGCGACGTGCCTATCGGCAAGGACGATTCGGAGAACGTAGAGCTCAAACGCTTCGGCGAAGCCAAAGAACCCGAATTCGAAATTCCTTATCACCTCGATATTTTGGAAAAACTCGACGGGATCGACGTGGATTCCGCGCGCCGTACCTCGGGGCAGGGCTTCTACTATCTCACGGGCGATATCGCTCGCCTTCATTCGGCGGTGCTGACCTACGCGCGCGATTTTATGATCGACAAGGGCTTTACTTACGTGATCCCGCCGTATATGATCCACGGCGACGTCGTTTCGGGCGTTATGAGCTTCGACGAAATGGAAAATATGATGTATAAGATCGAAGGCGAGGACTTGTATTTGATCGGCACTTCCGAGCACTCTATGATCGGTCGGTTTATGGGTCAGATTATCGACGGCGCGAAGCTTCCCTTGACCCTTACGAGCTATTCGCCTTGCTTCCGCAAGGAAAAGGGCGCGCACGGCATCGAGGAGCGCGGAATCTACCGTATCCACCAGTTTGAAAAACAGGAAATGATCGTCGTTTGTAAGCCCGAGGAGAGCGAGGAATGGTACGAAAAGCTTTGGAGCTACACCGTGGAGCTTTTCCGCTCCTTGGATATTCCCGTTCGCCAGCTCGGCTGCTGTTCGGGGGATTTGGCGGACTTGAAATATAAAAGCTGCGACGTAGAGGCTTGGAGTCCCCGCCAAAAGAAGTTCTTCGAGGTCGGCTCTTGCTCGAATTTGACGGACGCGCAGGCGAGAAGACTTTCCATTCGCTATAAGGATTCCGACGGCAAGACCAAGCTCGCGCATACCTTGAACAACACCGTGGTCGCGCCTCCGCGTATGCTGATCGCGTTCGTGGAGAATCATTTGCAGCCCGACGGAAGCGTTCGGATTCCCGAGGCGTTACAGCCGTATATGGGCGGTAAGAAAGTGATTACTCCGAACAAATAATTGCTAAACGCGGATATGCCTTGCTCGCATCTTCGCGTTTTTCGTGTAACGTAAAGAACGGCGTATGAAATACTTATTTTTCGATATCGAATGTGCGGGCGTATTCAAGAACGTGGCGAAAATTTGCGCGTTCGGGTACTGCCTGACCGACGAAAAATTCAATATCCTCGAAAAGGAAGATATCCTCATCAACCCGCAGGGAAATTTCCACCTCACCGACCGCAAGGGCGAGCAGGGGCTTGTTTTGCCGTACAAATACGAGGATTTCAAAACCTATCCCACCTTCCCCCGTCTTGCGGAGCGCATTTATAAGCTTTTGGAGGATAAAGATACCCTCGTGGCGGGTCACGCGACGATGAACGACGTGAAGTATTTGAATTTGGAAAGCAAACGGTTTTCGTTGCCGTCCTTTTCTTTCCGCTTTGCGGACACGCAGTTTATTTATATGAACAAGATCGGCGAATTTCAGCGCCAGTTCGGGCTGGGCGCGATCGCGGAAAGCTTGGGCGTGGAGTTTACGCCCCACCGCGCGGTGGACGACGCGTACGCCACGATGAAGATCGCGGAAGCGATGTGCAAAGAAGAAAATACCGACTTTTCGGGCTTGCTCGAAAAATACGGCGTAACGCTCGGAAAAATCGAAAATTACGAGATCACGCAGAACACCTCGAAGGTATATTTGAAGCATTTGGAAGAGGTTGCGCAAAAGAAGGAAGAACGGGAGCGGTTGCGGGTAAAATTCCATAACTTTATCGACCGCGAAAAGCGCAAGCGTTCCAAAGAAGGCAAGCTTCGCGGCAAGCGCGTGTGTTTCTCGCACCCGCTCGAATTGCAGACGGAAACCGCGCAACGGCTCGTCGTTTCCGCGCTCGCCGAGGCGGCTTGGATTTCTTTCCGAGCCGAGGAATGTGATTATTATATCCACTTGGAAGGGGAGAGCGGGCAAAGACTGCTTTCCGCGCAAAAAGCCAAAGCAAGGCTGTTCACGCCCGAACAATTCGCGGCGTATTTAGCCGAATAAAAAAAGCGTATGACCAACTTACCCGAAAAATTTATCGAACGAATGAAAAAACAGCTTCCTTCTTGCGAGTGGGAAGCCTTTTTCGCTTGCTATCAGGAAAAGCCCAAAAAAGGTTTGCGCGTAAACCCCTTGCGCCTTTCCGCGGCGGAATTTCAAAAAATCAGTCCGTACGCCTTAACGCCCGTGGCGTGGGAGAAAAACGGATTTTCGGTGGAAGAAGAAAAGCTCGGCGCGCACCCCTATCATTTCGCGGGCGTTTATTATTCGCAAGAGCCGTCGGCTATGTGCGCCGCGCCGCTTTTGGAAGTGAAGGCGGGGGAGATCGTGCTCGACCTTTGCTCCGCCCCCGGGGGGAAGGGAACGCAGCTCGCCGCCGAGATGGGCGGGGAAGGGCTGATCGTGCTGAACGAACCCGTGTTTTCGCGGGCGAAGATCCTTTCGCAGAACGTGGAGCGACTGGGGATCAAAAACGCGATCGTCACTTGCGCGAAGCCTGACGAGCTGTCGGCGGTATTTCCCGAATGCTTTGATAAAATTTTGATCGACGCGCCCTGTTCGGGCGAGGGTATGTTCAAAAAGAACGCCGAGGAAGCTTTGTCGGAATGGAGCGAGGAGAATATCGCGCTCTGCGCCGCGCGGCAAGCGGAAATTTTAAAAGAGGGCGCGAAAATGCTTCGAAAAGGCGGTCGGCTCGTCTATTCCACTTGCACCTTTTCTCAAGAGGAAGACGAGGGGCAGGTACGAGATTACCTCGAAAAACACCCCGAAATGCGCCTTTTAAAACAGGAAAAGTTATACCCGCATAAGGTGGCGGGCGAAGGGCATTTCGCGGCGCTGTTCGAAAAGACGGACGGGGGCGAAAATCAGCCCCGCGCTAAGCGCGGGAACGCGAAAAAGGACTCCGAAAAAGCCTACCGCGCGTTTGAAAAAGAGTTTTTTATTTCCCCTTTTGCGGACAGCTTATACGAGATCGGCGGGGCGTTGTACGCGCTTCCTTCCGTTTGCTACGACTGGGGAAGCTTGCAGGTTTTGCGGGTGGGCGTTAGGCTTGGAGAAGTCAAAAACGGCAGATTCGAGCCCGACCATTCGTTGGCTATGAGCGCGAAAAAAAGCCAAGTGCGAAAGGTATTGGATTTGTCGTTACACGACCCGCGAACGGAAAAATTCCTGCGCGGGGAAACGGTGGAAGGGGAGATCGAAAACGGCTGGTGTTTGGTGTGTGTAGACGGTTTCCCGCTCGGTCTTGGCAAAGCGGTGAACGGCACGATCAAAAACCATATCCCCAAAGGCATACGAAAAAAAGCATAGCAAACCGCCCCGAATTTTCGGGGCGGGTTTCGTTAATCTATCGCGTCATTGCGAACGAAGTGAAGCAATCCCAAGGACTTTGCGGACTTCGTAAATAGGGATTGCCACGGTCGCTTTGCTCCCTCGCAATGACGAGCATTGCGAATCGCAAGCTGAGCGCAATGACGGGGAAGCTTGGAAAATTTCTTTTTACGGCAATTGTACGTCTATCAATTCTTCAAGCGTGATTCCATAATATTTCGCAAGTTTAACGCAAAAATCAATGTTCGGCAATACCACTCCTCTTTCCCATCTAGAAAGATTTTGATTGGAAATCCCCGTGGCTTTTTCTACTTCTAATAGCGTTTTTCCCATTGTTAATCTCTGTCTGCGAAGCGCTTCTCCATAATTTAACATAATTTTTCCTCCTATTTGTATAATCTTACCACAAATTTGTTGAAAATGCTTGACTTCCACAAATTTGTTGAGTATAATATAAAAGGAAGGAAAATTCCGCTTGTTGTCACACCTATTTACGCAGAACGCCCCGAATTTTCGGGGCGTTTTTCGTTGGTCTATCGCGTCATTGCGAACGAAGTGAAGCAATCCCAAGGACTTTGCGGACTTCGTAAATGGGGATTGCCGCGGTCGCGTTGCTCCCTCGCAATGACGAGCATTGCGAATCGCAAGCTGAGCGGGCAACGAAGCGGAGGTTCGAAAATTAAGCTTAAATTTCTTTGTTTTCTTGTTTATTCTTTTCTTCTTCAAGCCCTTTCAAAACTTCCGCCGTGAAGTTTTGATGCGCCGCGTTGGCAAGCACGGCAAAGGTGATCACGCCCGCAAAAGTCGCGATTAAAAGAATTACCAAACCCACGTTCGCGCCGTCGAGAGAAGCGAAATAGCTCGAAGCGTTCGTGTCTTTTGCAAACGCCGTTAAAAATAAGCCCGAAATGCAATATACCACGGTCATAACGATAAGCCATCTTCTTACGACTCCTACGCGAACGTTGTTCGGGATAATGCCCGCCGAAGTCAATTTTAATCTTTCGAAAGGAGAATCTGCGCTCGAAAATTTTTTGATGGCTTTGATTTCCAGCTCTTCAAGCTCTTTACTTAAAAGGCTTTTGACCATCGTGACGAGCGTAGGGATTCCCAAAATTCCGCATACTAAGGACAAGGCGATAAACATCAGCGACAATATCCCGTCCGATGAAAAATCTTCAAAAACCAAGCATAATTCGTCGAAAAATGAAAAGTTTTTGTCAATATTCCCCGATTCCAAAATCGCGAGCAACTCGTCGCCCGACATTTCCAAAAGGTCGATCTTTCTTTCGAAAATCGGCAAAAATAAAGCGAATAAAATAAACAGCACGGCGAACCCGCAAAAGATAAGAGAGAAAATCTTTACCTTTTTAAGCTCTTGTTTTTGAACGCTTTCGTTCGTTTGTGTTCCCATAAAAAACCTCCGAATGTATAATATATCCCAAATCGGGATATTTATATTATACCAGTTTGGTATAATATTGTCAAGAGAAAATCAAAGGTTTTTTAAGCGGTATGCAAATAAGATTGAAAGAGCTGAGGAAGAAGCGGAAATATTCACAGCTGAAAGTGGCGATGGATTTAAATTTAAATCAAAACACGGTAAGCCGATACGAAACGGGGGAGCGCGAAGCGGACTATGCAACGTTGATTGCGTTTGCCGAGTATTACGGCGTATCGATCGATTATCTTTTAGGCAGAACGGAAAACCCGAAAATGAATGAATAAACGAAAAACGCCCCGAATTTTCGGGGCGTTTTGCGTTGGTCTATCGCGTCATTGCGAACGAAGTGAAGCAATCCCAAGGACTTTGCGGACTTTGTAAATGGGGATTGCCGCGGTCGCGTTGCTCCCTCGCAATGACGAGCATTGCGAACGAAGTGAAGAATCTAAAAACGAAAAAACAGCGAGGGGATTTCCTCGCTGTTTTTCAATACTTTTTTAATTAGTCGTTATACGGAGAATTTTCGTCTTTGGGTTCTTCCGTTTTCTTGACTTTCTTCGCCTTTTCCTTGCGGGGCGAAACTTTCTTTTCACGCTTTACGCGTACTCTCTTGCCGCGATTCTTCAAAATCACTTTCCGCACGATCAGGCTGACTACCGCCAAAAGCAGTACCGCCGCGATCGCAAGCGAGCTGATAAGAAGGAACGTATTCGTTTCGGATTCGGCCGCCGCTTCCTCTTCGGGCGTTTCCTCTTCTTCCGTTTCCGTGTCGGTAGGGATCGTCGTGTTCGAAAGCGCGTAGTTCACGTAGATTTCGTATTCGCCGCCCGCCGCGTAGTTCAAGTACGCAACGCCTTCCTTATTATAAGCAGAGGTAAGGTAGCTTTCGTAGGAATTGCCTACGCCGTTCTCGTCCTGCGTTTCGTCGTAGCGAAGGAAGTTCGGCGCGTCGTAGAAGGAGTAGCCGTCCTTGAAAATTTCTTTCGCCGCGCCTTCTCTATCGGCTAAAAGCTCGTCGAAGTTTTCAAACGTGCCGGGGTTATCGGAGTCGAACATTACGCTCGAACCCGCTTGGATACGATCGTCCGCTTTGCCTTCGCGGTTACCGCTCCAAACTTCGAGACGGTAGCTCTTCGATTCTGCGCCCGTTTGTACGAAGAAGGTGACGGTCTGCCATTTATCTGCGTTTTCCGCGTTGCCTACGATCTCGACTTTGAGTTCTTTCGCTTCGTTCGCCTGATAACGCGCGATAGAAAGGGGAAGCTGCGTTACTTTATCGCCCGCCTTCAATTTACTCGTCGCGTAGTACGCGCCGTCTGCTTCGTTATAGTAGAACGCAACGCCGTCGTTGCCGTCGTTCAGCCATTTTTCGTTATAATCGTAAGAAACGCCGCCGTCCGCTACGAGCAGGTTCTGTTCGTCGTCTTTTTCGGTATACGCCGAAAGGTTCGCATAGTACGCGTCCTTGCCGTTCGCCGCGATCAGTTCCGCCGCGCCCGACCAGTCTGCGTTGACCTTATACAGTCCGTTCGCTTGCAGTTTAAACGCGATATTCGATTTTTTCTTGTTTTCGGAAGGATCTTCCACGCAAACGTTTCCGTCGTCGTCGTACCAGAAGGAAGCCCGTCTTTCCACGGTCATTACCGCCTTGGAATCGGTGTCGCTCATATCCACGAGGTATACGGTCGCGACCGCGCCCGCGCTTACCTTAACGCGCAGAGAAATTGCCGTAGGGGTACTTGCCGCGAGGGTTTGCGTCGTCGTACCGATGAAGCCGTAGGATTTGCTTGCTTCCGAGTTGTAGATCAAAAGGGGTTGGGTCGCGGCGATCTGCAAACCTTCGGTTTTGCCGAAGAGCGCGAGGAGCTGTTCTTCCGTCGTGATCCCCATTTTATTCAGCCAGTAATTCTCGCCCTCCGTTTGCGCTTTCGCGAGATAGTTCGCCGCGTATTCTTTATTGATAAGTCCCGCGTACGCGTTAGAGTTCACGTTCGTATCCGTACCGTCTTTAAGAACGTACGCGCTGCCGCCGACCACGCCGAGGTAATTTTTGGCGTTCGCGATATCCGTTTCGATCTCGTTCGTGGGGATATACGCCGCTTCGTCAAAGCCCGCGTCGCCCGCTTCTTCTTCCTCGTCCGCCGCAAGCGTTACCGTCTTTGCGTACGTGCTTGCGCTAGCACATTCGTATTCTTCGTCGGTGAGGGAAATCGCGCGGAAAGAGGTGAATGCCGCAAAACCGGGGTGATAATCGGTCTTGCTCGTGCCGTCAACCGTCGTCGAGCCGAAGGTAAACTTGATCGTGAAAGACTGCGTTTGCGTTTCCGAAGCGTTTTCTACGTAGAACACGCATCTTTGCCAACCGTCGTAAATGTCCTTTTCTTCGCCGATATCCACCGCGGTGATCGTCGTCGTGTCGATCGAGGAGATCGCCGTTTCGTTGCCGTCGGAATCGATAAGGGTCGCGCCTGCGCCCGTGAAGCCTTCCATCGAAGGGGTTTTCACGAAGAAGGAAATCGCCATCTTCTTGCCCGCTTCGAGCGAGAACGCGTTTTCGGGAAGCTTCGCCGTGTACGCCGCGCCGTCCGCGCTCATTAAAAGCACCGTCTTTTCGGAGGCGAACAGGGTCTTGTCCTTGAAATAATTTTTATAAACGGAATCGCGATATACCGCGTTCGCGCCGCTTTTAAGCGGAGCGGTTTCGATTGCCGCAAAACCGTTAAATACGTTCGTAATATCGCTCGTCGTATCGAAGCCCAGCTGACCGTAGAGGTTTTGCCCTTCTTTCGGGTCTGCCGAAACGTAGCCGTTTTCTTCCGTCACGCCGAACGCGAACTCGACGGATTCGAACGGCGCGCTCGACCATTCGTTGTTGGTTTTGCTGTTCATTGAAACGCCGAACGCCGTTTGCCCTGTGTGCGCGCCCTTTGCGTGCACTTCGAAAAGCTTGGTATCCGCTTCGTCGTCGAAATACGTCCAGTTGTCCGCCGCGATCGAGGGCATTTCGTTGTTGTTGGTATAAATTTCACATTCCACGTCGTCGAAGAAGGCGTAGCCGTTCACGTTTTCGAAGATATCCGAGGTGACCGTACCTTGTCCGAGCCCGAGAACGAGCGTGAAGGTGCTTTCCGCAACCGCCGAGCCTTCCAGCCAGAAGGTGTACTGCACCCAACCGTTATTCTCCGTAACGCCTTCGGTGTTGATGTTTTTCACCTGCATCTGATCGAGGGTCTTGCCGCCGACGGTGTGCGTAACGCCGATATACGCGCCTGCGTCTACCGCGGGTTGCGCTTCGCTCGTGCCCCAAACTTCCAGATCCATCGTTTTGACCCATACGGAAAGCTTCGCGGAGGCGTTCGGTTCTAAGGTCACCGTCGAGGACGAAGTGAACTTTTGCGCCGTACCGCGGTTGTCCGTGTACTGGTTGTGGATCATCAAAAGATAGGGGTCGTAACCGTCCGAATCCACGGCGTCGTGCGTGCCGGGATTATAGTTTGCTTTCGAGAATTCGGGAAGGTCGTCCGCGTCGATATTGAACGCGTCGGTATCCGCGTCGTAGAAATCGAGGTCTTCGTAATCTTCGTCCGTGTCGTCCTCGTACGCTTCCGCGAATTTGAGCTTGTCGTAAGCGGACATTTCCGCCCATTTTTCCTTCGCTTGCGCTTCGGTGAGGGAAGCGGGGTCGAGGGTCAAATTAGACTTCGTCAAATTGTTCCATTTCTCGTCGGAAACGTCAACGATACCGCTCGCCGCCTTGGAAGTCTGACCGCTCGTCGATTTCGTCCAGCCGGACGGGGAAGTGAGGATCAGGTTCGTGTCCTTCCTGCTGTTGTACTGAAAGCTGGCGTTGAGAATGGGGGAGAGCCCCGGGTCTTTATCGACCGTTTCCGTGCTTTCCGTATCCGTTTCCGAATCGGAAGAGGAAGAGGACGAGGAATCGCCGCAAGCCGCGAGCGTCGCGATCGCGGAGGAGACCATCATCAGACTCAGACACAGCGCAAGAAATTTTTTATGCTTGCTTTTTTTGAAACTTTCTGCCATATAACCACCTTTGGTTTGTTGTTCGTACCGGCTACCCGTTCGGGAGCGCGCGTATTCTTTTTTCGATCGTTCGACTTTTTAGAATACCTGTACCTTACTATTTTAATATAAAATCGATTTAGAATCAAGCGTTTATGGTGACAATTAGACGAAAAATTTTTATAAAATAAAAAAAAATACGCAAAATACGAATATACGCGCTCCGTTTTTTCGTTTTCGGCGCGCGAAAAAGGAGAAAAGTATGACGCAGACGGCGAAAATCAACGTTAGACGGATCTTTTGCGGAACGCTCGTGGGCGCGGCGAACAGTTTATTCGGCGGGGGCGGGGGGATGCTTGCCGTGCCCCTGTTAGAAAAGACGGGGCTTTCCGAAAAGGAAGCGCACGCCACGGCGATCTTAGTGATCCTGCCCGTTTCGGCGTTTTCGTTTTTGTTGTATCTTTTCAAGGGAATGTACGATTTTTCCGTTCTGATCCCTACGGCGATCGGGGTGAGCGCAGGCGGTTTTTTGGGCGCGCGGCTACTTGGGAAATTACCCGTAAAATTCGTCAATCCGATCTTTGCAGCGTTGCAGCTTTTTGCGGGGCTATGGCTGATTTTTTCGTGAAAAATTCACTGAACTGTAAAAGTTAATTTTTCGGCTTGCGCCGAAAGTTAATTTTGATTAATCAAGTGAAATTTTCCCCAAAGGGGGAAAGTGAATTTTGCGCCGACGGCGCAAGTAGAGGCATAAAATTCTACCGCAACTGCGAAGCTAATTCACTTTCGCGAAGCGAAAAATTAACTTGACTGCAAGTCAAAATTAACTTTTTACAAAGTAAAAAATTTCACTTAATTTATTAAAATTCACTTTCTCTTGAAGAGAGAAAAATTCACTTAACTATAAGGAGCTTCAATGTCCTTTTATCTGTATCTTGTTTTAGGAATTTTAGGCGGCGTTCCCGCAGGGATGGGAATGGGCGGCGGGACGGTAACGATCCCGCTTTTAACGCTCGTCGGGGGCGTGGGGCAGAAGATCGCGCAGTCGGCGAATCTGTTTTCCTTTTTGCCGATGAGCGCGCCCGCGCTTCGTATCCACGCCCAAAACGGACTCCTTAAAACGGAAGGAATTCTTTGGATCATTCTTCCCGCCTTCCTCGTCGGCGCGGCGGGAACGTTTTTCGCGGCGGCGTTGCCGTCGGAAACGCTTGGAAAACTTTTCGGCGCGTTTTTGATCGGGTTGTCGTTTCTGACTTTTTATCAGTCTTTTGCCGCGCAAAAGGGTTGAAAAATTTTTCCGAAAGTGCTATAATGGGGAAAATTTTCCAAAGAGAGAGCAAACGATGAAAAAATACCGCTATATCCTCTTCGACCTCGACGGCACGCTCACCCTTTCGCATCCGGGCATCTTTTATTGCCTTTCGTATACCCTTGAAAAAATGGGGTATCCCGAGGCGGGGGAAGAGGCGATGCGAAAATGGATCGGACCGCCGATCACGCAGTCCTTTCAAGAGATCTTCAAAATGTCCGACGAACGGGCGGCGGAAGCCACGAAGATCTACCGAAAACGCTACGGCGAAGTCGGCTGGGAAATGAACGAACGGATGCCGTTTGCGCTCGAAGCTCTGCGCGCTTTGAAGTCGGCGGGGTATACCCTTGCGCTCGCGACCTCTAAGCCGAAAATCTTTTCGGACAAAATAACCGAAAAATTCGGGTTCTCCGAGTACTTAACGGTCGAGGTGGGGTGCGGAGTAGACGGGAGCTTTCCGACCAAAGCTTCGGTGATCAAAGAGGCGGTGAGATTGCTCGGCGCGGACGAAAAAGAGTGCCTGATGGTGGGCGATCGCAAGCACGATATTTTAGGCGCGAGAGAGTGCGGGATCGCGGCGGCGGGACTTCGCGTAGGCTACGCTCTGCAAGGGGAATTGGAAGCGTGCGAGCCCGAATATATTTTCGAAAATTTTCAAGAGCTTACTACGTTTTTGCTCGGTTGAGTTTCGCAGATCGACGTACGGCGCGGGGAGAGAGAAAGTTTCTCCCTGCGCTTTTTAACCGCTAAACTTATATTTATAATAAAAAACGGGATAAAAATGCACAAAAAAAGTATGGTTAAAATGTCGAAAATGAAAAAATTTACAAAAACGGGCAAAAATTTTTAAAAAGGGTATTTACAAATGCGTTTTTATATGGTAAACTATGGGAAAACTTAACGGTAGAATAGGCAAGTCTTATGCTCTTTCGACCTTGTTCGGGATTGCGCTAAGGCGGCATAAAACGTTCGTTAAAAATAAAAGTTTATATAGATTTACGGCGGAGAGAAATTCTCCAAAGAAGGAAAAGGAAGGTTAAAGTGGAAAAAATCGGCATTATTGATTTAGGTTCGAATTCGGCAAGACTCGTTATCGCGGAACTGTTCACGGACGGGCATTATATGGTCGTGGACGAGCTCAAAGAGAGCGTTCGTCTCGGTCAGGATATGGAAAGAGACGGGTTTTTAAAACCCCAAAGAGTAGCGGAAACCATCAAGACGCTCAAAATGTTCAAGCGGCTTTGCGACGCGAGCGGCGTGGAGCGTATCATCGCGGTGGCGACGGCGGCGGTGCGTCGCGCAAAGAACCAGCGTTCTTTCCTCGACGAGATACAGGCGACCTGTAACTTAAAGATCCGCGTCCTTTCGGAAGAGGAAGAAGCGATCTTAGTATATCGCGGGGTCATCAATTCGATGGATATCCCCAAAGGGCTCATCCTCGAAATCGGCGGCGGAAGCACCAAGATCGTTTACTATAACAGAAGAAACCTGTTGCACTACGCGTCGTTGCCCTTCGGCGCGGTGACGCTCACCGATCTGTTTTCGAACGCTTCCTCGCCCGAGGAAGCGGCGGCGCACGTGGAAGAATTCTTCACCGAACAGCTCAAAAAATTGCCTTGGCTCAAAGAGGTAGACCCCGAAGCGCAAATGATCGGCGTGGGCGGTTCGTTCAGAAACCTCTTTAAGATCGTCAAGCTCGTGAAAAAATACCCCCTCGACACCGTGCATAACTATAACGTAGCGGTGGAGGATTTCGCGGGGATCTACAATATGGTGAGAGCGCTCGACGTGGAAAAGCGCAAGAAGATCAAAGGGCTTTCCCCTTCCCGCGCGGACATTATGCCCGCGGCGATGGCGATCATCAAGTCGTTCGTAGACTATATGAATATCGGCAAGTTTATTCTCGGCGGTAGCGGACTGCGCGAAGGCATTATGATCAATCAGGCGATGCCCATCACTCTCGAAAAACCCATTTCCGACGTTTTGGGTTACAGCCTCAACACCCTCGTGAAATACTACGGTTGCGATCTTGCGCACGTGGAGCACGTGGTGCAACTTTCCGTACAGCTGTTCAAACAGCTTCGCGTATTGCATAAGTTTTCCCGTCAATACTTAAAAATCTTGAAGATCGCGGCGTTTATGCACGATTGCGGTATGCGCGTGAAATACTATAATCACGCAAGACACAGCTGGTATATGACGCTGAACGCTTCTATCTACGGCGCGACCCATCGCGAGATCGTTTTGGCGGCGTTCGTTGCGGGCTGTCATAACCGCGAGGACATTAATATGCTCGACTGGATGCGGTATAAGGATATCGTCCTCGAAGAGGATCTCGACGCGGTGAAAAAGCTCGGCGTTCTGCTTCGGATCGCGGAGTGTTTGGACAGAAGCGCAGGCGGGCTCGTAACGGGCGTAAATTGCGACGTTTTGGGCGATTCCGTGATTATGAAAACGGAAGTGACGGGCGACGCGGCGCTTGAAATCCGCGCGGCGGAAAAGGCGAACGGCGAGTTTAAAAAAGCCTTCCGCAAAAACCTCGAAATTCTGTAAAATTCAAAAAAAGAGCCGCTTTCCCTCTGAAACGGGGAGTGAAAGCGGTTTTTCCGTTATTGAGGAAACAAGATGAACTACGAATATATTCTCGCGAGCGCGTCCCCGCGAAGAAAAGAGCTCTTAAAAGAGATCTTGCCCGAATTTACGATCTCGCCCTCGAAGGCGAACGAGAGCGTTTCGGGCGACCCTTCGCCGAAAAAGCTCGTTCAAATCCTTGCCGAGCGTAAGGCGCGGGAGATTTCCGCGTTGCCCGAAAACGAAGGCAAAATCGTGCTCGGCTCGGACACGGTAGTGGCGCTCGGCGATAAAATTTTAGGAAAACCCGCCGACGAAGCGGAGGCGAAGCGTATGCTTCAAAGCCTTTCGGGGAACAAACATTTCGTGTGGACGGGGGTCTGCTTTGCCCGCACGCAAAAGGGCGCGACGAAAACGCTGGTTTCCGCCGTAAAGACCGCGGTGTATTTTGAAAAGATTTCCGAAGAACGCATCGAAGAGTATATCGCGGGCGGTTCGCCGATGGACAAGGCGGGTGCGTACGGCATACAGGACGGCGGACTCGTCAAAAAGCTCAAAGGCAGTTATTCGAACGTGGTCGGATTGCCGGTGGAGCATTGCAGAAAACGCATTGAAAAAATAGAGAAGAAAGGACTTTAAAAAGCCGTAAGAAGCGGCGGGAGTGAGGGGTATGATCAAACTTGCGATCGATTTAGGCTCGTCTATGACGAAAATTTACCGTGCGGACACGGGCAACGGCATCGTGCTCGTAGAGCCGTCTTGCGTCGCCGTATCGGGCGAGGAACGGGAAGTGAAGGCGATCGGGAAGGCGGCGAAAAAACTGATCGGCAAAACGGCGGAGTATACGAGTATCGTTTTCCCCGTTTACGAAGGCGAGATCGTGGACGGTCGGCTCGCCGCGGTGATGCTCAAAGAGTTTTTGAACCGTATCGGCGTTTCCGCGATCGCGCTCAAACGCTCGGAAGTTGTCTTTAACGTGCCTTGCGGGGCTTCGGAAGAGCTGCTTTCGGACTACCGCGCGCTCGCCGCGGAATGTGGGTTAAAACGCGCGTGCTTTATCGAAACGCCGTACCTTGCGGCGCTTGGCGGCGACGCCGTTTTAAGCGATTCCAACCCCGTTTTTTCCATCAATATCGGCGGCGGGGTAACGAATATCGCGGTGGTGTCCTTCGACGGGATCATCGCGGGGCTTTCGATGAACCTCGGCGGGAATAATATGGACGCGAACATCATTTCCAAGATCGCGCGGACCAAAGGACTTCATATCGGCACGTTGACCGCGGAACGCATCAAAAACGAGATCGGTTCGCTTTCGCCGAACGCGCGGGGCGCAACGGTCGCGGAGGGCAGCTCGGTAGCGGCGTATCACCCCTCGTCCGTCGGCGTGCAGGCAGCGGATATTTCCGAATGTATTCGCGTGTATATCGACAAGATCCTCGAATACGCTTCCCTCGTGTTGAAAAAATTGCCCGCGGAAGTGGCGGCGACGGTCAACCAGAACGGCATTTATTTGTCGGGCGGGGTGCTCAAAATCCCGTTCGTGGCGGAATATATCGCGCGAAAGCTGGATATGCGTATCCGCGTGTGCGACGAACCGCAATTCGCAACGATCTTGGGCGGCGGCGCGGTAGTGCGCGATAAAAAGCTCCTCCGCAAGCTCGGTGTAGGATTAGAATAAAACGCTAAGCCTCCCTTGTGTAAAGGGAGACTTTCGTAACCAAATAGCTCCCTTGGCGGTAAGGGAGCGTATTTTTTATAAAATTTCTTTGTCGATCAGCTTCAAGCCCAAACGCTCTACGAGTTCGAGGGCTTTTTTCTCGTCCCCGTAGTGCAGAAATTGTTCGGGCGCGTGCGCGTCTACGCCGAGAATGACTTCGTTTCCGACTTCGCTCGCGATCTTCCAAAACCGCTCGTCGGGATACCATCGCCCGCCGCGTAAGCCCAAAAGATTGATCTCAACGGGAATATCCAGCTCTTTCGCGCCCTCGCAAAGTCGGCGGTAGGCTTGTAAAATCGCTTGTTCGTCGCCCTCGAAGCCCGATATGTCGGGGTGGGCAAGATACAGAAAATCTCCCGTTTTCAAACCTTCAAGTACTTGCGAAACGTACTTTTCTTGATTTTTGCGCACCGTTTCCCCGTTCGGCTCGTTGCCTACGAAATGTTGCCCCAAGATCAGATAATCGGGGGAAAACTTCTTTAAAAATTGCATCTCCCGCGCGTGATAAAGGGGATAATATTCCAGCTCGAACCCGCATAAAATGCGGATATCCTTTTCGTATTCCTTTTGAAGCGCGCGCACCGACTCCACGTATTCGTAGCCCTCGTCGAGCGACATACGGAAATGCGAATAATAGTCCGTGAAAGGGAACAGATAGGGCGCGTGATCGGAAAATCCGAGCGTTTTGATCCCTCTTTTGATCGCGGCTTCCACGTATTCTTTGTCCGCGCCGCTCGCGTGATTGCACCTTGAAGTGTGCGTGTGATAATTAAACAGCATAATTTTTTCCTCGCAAAGATAGTATAGCCCTTTTTTGGAAAAAAGTCAACGCCTGATCGCCGCGCGCGAAAAAAATCCCCTGCGGAATTAACCGTAGGGGAATAATTACAAAAAAACACTTGCAAAACCTGTAAAAATATGTTATTATGATTTTGCGACATAATTTTTATAAAACCGAACAGTATATCTTGGTAGAGATGTACTCGATTTCGCATTACAAAACGTTCGGTTAGTAAATTGTGTCGCAACAAGCGAAATAGTGCATTTTTGCAGTGTGCTACTTCGTTTGGAGTGGCACATTTTTTATTTTTGAAAAAGAAATTCAATCGGTTTTAAAATTTTTTTACCGTTTCTCCGAACAAAAGGGTGTTTTTCGGAGTATATATTATAGAACGGTAAGAGGAGGATAGACCGATGGGTAAGAATTTTATTGAAAAATAATCTATTAAGGAGTTTTTAATTATGAAAAAGATTAGAA
>JAFURH010000052.1 GCA_017471945.1 Clostridia bacterium
CGACCCTACGCCCGATAAAGTGATCGCGCAGATCAAGGGAATGGGGGATATTACCCGCTTTAAAGAAGCCGTTTTTTGCGGGTTTGGCGAGCCGACGTATAGAGTCGCGGAAATGGTCGAGCTTTGCGATTATTTCCACGAAAAAGGGCTTTCCACCCGCTTAAACACGAATGGACAAGGGAATTTGATCAACAAGCGGGATATCGTCCCCGACTTAAAGGGCAAGATCGACCTCGTGAACGTTTCGTTGAACGCCTCTTGCGCGGAAAAGTATCAGCCTATCTGTCGCTCGCAGTTCCGCGAAGAGGGCTTCACCGCGCTCGTGGAGTTTGCCAAGGAATGTAAAAAACTCGGCGTGAACTGTCGGTTTTCCATCGTGGACTGTATCGGCAAAGAGGAAGTCGAGGCTTGCAAACGCCTTGCCGCTTCCGTGAACGTACCCTTGTACGTCCGCGATTATATCACGGATTCCTAAGCGGAGAAAGCTCGTATGGAACTTCGTTCGGTGCTTGAAAAGCACGGCTTTCAATTCAAAAAACAGTTCGGGCAGAACTTCATTTCCGATCCTAACCTGCTCGCTTCGATCGTTTCGGTTTCGGGAATCGACGAAACCACGACGGTCGTAGAGATCGGTTGCGGCGCGGGCACGCTCACGCGCGCGCTCGCGGAAAAAGCGAAAAAGGTGTACGCCTTCGACGTAGATACCGCGCTTCAACCCGTTTTGGCGGAAACGCTCGCGGGGCTGGAAAACGTAGAGGTGATTTTCCGCGATTTCAGCAAGGTGAATTTACCCGAATTCGAAGCGGAGATCGGCGACTATACGGTGGTAGCCAACCTTCCTTATTATATCACGACCCCCTTAGTCACCAAGCTCTTGGAAGAAGGCGAGCGGGTGCAGGGTATTTCGGTGATGGTGCAAGAGGAAGTGGCGGAACGTTTCGCGGCGCAGGAAAACACGCCCGAATACGGCGCGATCACGGCGGCGATCGCCTTAAAAGGCAGGGCGAAGATCGTAAAACGCGTTTCGCGCAACTTATTCTATCCCCGCCCGAACGTAGACTCGGCGGTAGTCAAGATCGAATTCGAGCGCGGCAGGTTAGGCGAAAGAAGCGAAACTGCTTATCGTCAAACGGTGAAATGCGCGTTTTTAAACCGTCGCAAAACCTTGGAAAACAACCTCGTGAACTATTTCTCACTCACGCGCGAGCAAGCGAAAACGGCGCTTTCCCGAGCCGAGATCGACGAAAAAGCCCGCGGGGAAACGTTATCCCCTGAGCGGTTTGCAAGGCTTTCGGATATCCTTTTAGATATGGGCTTTATCAAATCTTAACACAACCCCGCCACGACGGCGGGGCTTTTCTATGGGAAGTATAGAAACTCCCTAATAAGGGTCAAGGGGATTATCCCCTTGCGGATTGTAAAGGCAGAGCCTTTACGACTCTCTGTCAAGAGCCGCCGTTAGGCGGAATAACGTACCCTTGATAGGAAAGCGCAAGCTTTCCGTCTTTTCGTGGCGAAAGCCACGCACTCGCCCAACGGGCGAAAAAAACGTAGTCAAAATCCAACTAGCTCTTTCATCGTTGTTTTTAAGGTCGTACATAATAAATACAGCGTGCTCATACGTATTTTCCTACGCTTTGCTTGTATGATCTCTCGTATCGTCCGTTCTCCTATCCCCGATTTTTTCGAAAATTCTTTCACGCTCCAACTCTTTTCTTTTAATAACCTTTTTAAATTGTTTCCTAAAAATTCATAATCCATCATTTTTCTTTGATCCTCGCATAGAAATTTATGTAATAAATATATCACATAAATTTCTGTAAGTCAAGTATTTTTACGCAAATTTCTGTATAATGAAATAAAAACGTTTAGGAGTAGAAAATGAAAAAGACTTACGGCGAAAATTTAAAATTTTGGCGAGAGCAGAAAGGCTTAACGCAAACGGAATTAGCCAAAGCGACGGGCTTAAAGCAACAAATGATTAGTTGGTGGGAAGCAGATAAGGGGTATCCGAACATTGATTTTTGCGTAAAACTTGCAGATTTTTATCAAATTTCCTTAGACGAATTGATAGGTAGAGAGATTTAACCGTTAGATTGTCGTACTTCATTCTTGTTTGCCGTCGTTGTCTGGAAGTCCAGAAACTCCCTAACGAGGGTCAAGGGGATTATCCCCTTGCGGATTGTAAAGGCAGAGCCTTTACGACTCTCTGTCAAGAGCCGCCGTTAGGCGGAATAACGTACCCTTGATAGGAAAGCGCAAGCTTTCCGTTCCCGCGGCGTTGCCGCGTATTCGCCTCACGGCGAAGAACGCAAAACTGTCGTTTTGCTTATTTGAGTCCGAGAACGGAGGGGCGTTGCCCCTTTCAACCCCACGAGAAACTGAGTTTCTCGACTTCCGATTGTTTAAAAACCCCCGATTTTTTCCCGAAAATTCGTAAAATTAAAAATTTTTTCGGATTTTGAAAAATTTTTTCGTTCAAACGCTTGAAAAATGAAAAGAAATATAATATAATGAGAATACCGATCGGCGTTGTAAGACCCAATCGCAACGCCGAGAGTAAAAAAATTCAACGTTTCAAGGGGGACGAAAATTATGGGTATCAAAAGCGAAAACATTCGTAATATCGCGATCATCGGGCACAGCGGCGAGGGGAAAACGACGCTTTGCGAAGCGATGCTCTTTAACGGCGGCGTGATCGACCGGCAAGGCAAGGTCACGGACGGCACGACCGTTTCCGACTTCGACGAGCTCGAACGTGCGAAAAAAATGTCGATCTATACGTCTTGCAGTCATTTGACTTGGAAGGACGTGAAAATCAATCTGCTCGATCTGCCGGGCTTTTACGACTTCGAAGGGGAACGTCAGGAAGGCTTGCGCGCGGCGGGCGGGGCGTTGCTCGTGATCGGCGCGAACGGCGTGATCCCGATCGGCGCGGAAACCGTCGTGGATTATTGCTTGAAGCTCGGGAAACCGCTGATTATCTTTATCAACGGTATGGACAAGGAAAACGCCGATTATTTCGGCACGGTGCAGGCGCTCCGCGATAAATACCACGGTAAGCTCGCGCCTATTCAGATCCCGATTATGGAAAACGGGAAAATGCAGGGCTGTATCAACGCGCTCCAAGAACGCGCGTACCTGTTCAAAGAAGGCGGACCGCAGGAAATTCCTATCCCCGAGGATATGAAGGATCAAGTCGAGGAAATGAAAGCCAGCCTGATGGAAACGGCGGCGGAAAACGACGAGGTGCTCCTCGATAAATATTTCGAGGCGGGCGAGCTTACCCGCGAGGAAACCATACACGGTATCCGCGTCGGCATCGCTTCCGTCAATACCATTCCCGTTATGGCGGGTTCGGCGCTCCAAAACCGCGGCGTTATCAATCTTTTGAACGAGATCGTAACGTATATGCCGCAAGCCCGCGAACGCGCGCATATCTTCGCCGAGGACGTCGCGACGGGTAAGGTCGTGGACGTCGTGACCAAAGAAAACGCGCCGTTTGCCGCGCAGGTGTTCAAAACGGTCGTCGATCCGTATTCGGGCAAGCTCAGCTATTTGAAGAGCTTCCGCGGCGTTTTGAAGAGCGGCTCGACGGTTTGGAACGCGAACACCGAGCAGGAAGAACGCATCGGTCAGGTCTACGTTTTGCGCGGCAAGAAAATGGAAGCGGTGGACGAACTGTCCGCGGGCGATATCGGCGCGGTGAACAAGCTCGGCAACACCAACACGGGCGACACGCTCTGCGATCCGAGCGCCAAGGTGCGTTTCCCCGCGATCCGTTTCCCCAAGCCTACCCTGTTTATGTCCGTCACGTCCGAAAAGAAGGGCGAAGAGGACAAAGTGTTCGCCGCACTCAATAAGCTCAGCGAAGAGGATCTCACCTTCTCGGTGGAAAAGAACGCCGAAACGGCAGAGCTTCTGCTCGGCGGGCAGGGTGATATGCAGCTGGAAATGCTCGTAAAACGCGTGAAAGCGCGCTACGGCGTAGACGTCAAGCTCTCCACGCCCAAGATCGCGTACAGAGAAACCATTCGCGGTAAAGCCGACGCCGAAGGCAAGCACAAAAAGCAATCGGGCGGACACGGTCAGTACGGGCATTGTAAGATCCGTTTCGAGCCTTCGGAAGAAGAATTCGTATTCGAAGAAGAGGTCGTCGGCGGCGCTGTGCCCAAGAACTACTTCCCCGCGGTCGAAAAAGGACTTCGCGAGAGTATGGAACACGGCCCGCTCGCGGGCTATCCCGTCACGGGCGTGAAAGCCACCCTTTACGACGGCAGTTATCACGACGTAGACTCCAACGAGCTTTCCTTCAAGATGGCGGCGGCGATCGCGTATAAGGAAGGCTTGAAGAACGCAAAACCCGTGCTGTTAGAACCGATCTACCGCTTGAAGATCGCCGTACCCGGGGACTATTTGGGCGACGTTATGGGCGATATCAACAAACGCCGCGGGCGCATTATGGGCACGGACACCGAAGGCACGACGTCCGTTATCACCGCGGAAGTGCCCCTTGCGGAAATTATGACCTACACGATGGAGCTTCGCTCCTTAACGCGCGGTAGCGGCAAATTCGTATCCGAATTTTTGTCTTACGAGGACGTACCGCCTATGCTCGTGGACGGGATCGTTGCGGCGGCGAAAGCTGCCGAATGAGCGGAATAACCGCGACCCTGAACACGGTTTAGAGGAGTTTATTTTCACGGCGTAAACGGTTTTCCCCGCTTTCGGAAGCCTTACCACCTATGCGCCGCGCCATTTCCGAAAGCGATCTCCCCTTACGCGGCGTATACGAGCCCTCCGAATCCCCCTTCGGAGGGCTCTTTTGCTTGCGCTACGTGAAAAATTGTGCTATAATATTTTTATGAAATTCGAACGCTACCGTAAAATTTACGAACGCCAAGCCGCGTTTTATCGCACCCACCCGTGGGCGAAACGCACGCTCGTTTGCCTCAACTACGTGCTGACGGGCTTGATCTTCGCCACCTATCTCGCGCTTTTGCTCGCGCGCGTATACGCGGGGGAGTGGTACGCGTTGTTTCTTGGCTTGCTGTTCCCGACGGGCTGTTTTTGCGCGGTGTACTTGCTTCGGGAACTCGTTCGTCGCAAACGCCCTTACGACGAGTCGGGCGCGGGGATCGCGCCGCTTTTTAAGAAATTGCACGGCTCGGACAAGTCCTTCCCGTCAAGACATATCGCGATGGCGTTTTCGATCGGCGGGGTATGCTTGCCGTGGAGCTTGGCTTTGGGAGTTTGCGTGTATGCGGGCGGGTTTTTGCTCGGGTATATCCGCTACGCGGCGGGACTACATTTCCCGACCGACCTTCTCGGCGGCGCGTTGATAGGCGGGCTGTTCGGAATTTTGATTTTTGCCTTTTAAAAGGGGATAGCTTATGAACGATAAAAAAACTATTTATCTCGACCACGCGGCGACTACGCCGCTCGATCCCGAGGTATTCGAAAAAATGAAGCCGTATTTTTGCGAGCTTTTCGGAAACGCCGATTCCCCGCACGGCTTGGGGAGAAAGTCTATGCTCGCCGTAGACGGGGCGAGGGATACCGTCGCGCGCCTGATCGGCGCGAAGCCTTCGGAGGTCTATTTCACTTCGGGCGGTACGGAGAGCGATAACTGGGCAATCCTCGGCGGAGCGTATGCCAAAAAACGGGAAGGGAAAACCCGTATTTTGATTTCTTCGATCGAGCATCACGCGGCGCTTTCCGCCGCAGAACGATTGGAAAAGGAAGGCTTTATAATAGACTATATTCCTGTAAACGAGGGGGGCAGGGTAGAGCCAACCGCCGTAAAAGAACGGCTCGACGATTCGGTCGCGCTCGTTTGCGTAATGGCGGCGAACAACGAAACGGGGGCGATACAACCCGTTCGGGAGATCGCGGAGCTTGTCCGAAACCACGGCGCGCTCTTTTTTACCGACTGCGTACAGCTCGCGCCCTATCGAAAACTCGACGTGCAAGAGCTCGGCGCGGACTTGCTGTCCTTTTCGGCACATAAATTTTTCGGACCGAAGGGGGTGGGCGTTTTGTATATCCGCGACGGCGTAAAGATGGAAAAGCTCGTCGGCGGCGGGGAACAGGAACGCGGGCTTCGGGGCGGTACGCTCAACGTGCCTTCCGTCGTGGGGCTTGCCGCGGCGTATGATTTGGCGGTGCGAGGGCTCGACGAAACGGAGAAAAAGCTCGCTTCGCTCAAAGCTCGGTTTTTAAACGGGATCGACGCGCTGGGCGGCGTAGCGGTCAACGGCGATAGCGAAAACGCCTTGCCCGCGGTTTTGAATTTAAGGATTGAAGGCGTAGAGAACACGGCGTTTCTGTTCAATATGGATCTGCAAGGGGTGGCGATCGCCGCAGGGTCGGCTTGTGCGAGCGCGTCGGTCAAGCCCAGCCACGTGCTTTTGGCGATGGGGCTTTCGGAGTCGCAAGCCAAAACCTGCGTTCGAATCAGCTTCGGGAAGGACAACACGGAAGCGGAAATCGACGAGGCTGCGAAGATTTTCGTCGCGACGGTGAACAGACTGCGCGCGTTGAATTGATAGAAAAATTCCCAAAAAACCAAAAAAATCCTTTGCGTAATCCTTTACTAATCCAAAAAATTGTGCTATAATAGAATCACAATGAAAATATAAAGATAAATCGGAGGTAGCAATTATGGCACACGTTATTAACAACGAATGCGTAGCTTGCGGCGCGTGCGCGGAAACCTGTCCCGTAGGAGCGATTTCGCTCGGTTCGGAAGGGATCTACGTGATTGACGATAGCTGCGTTGACTGCGGTGCTTGTGAGGACGGATGTCCCGTAGGCGCAATAAAAGCGGAATAAATGCAAACAAGTAAGAAAAGGGCGTCGGCAACAACCGACGTCCTTTCCTTATAAACTTTTTCGTCCTCGGCGGGGCGGAAGAAGGACGAAAAGCTACGCGTTATCGCTGTTTTAAAGCGGCGCGTTTTTCATTTAATCGGGAGACGGTTTGCCGAGCGGCGTTTTGGAGCGCCGTCAGCTTCTTGGTCAACCCTTTGGCGAGCCTTTCGATCAGCCCCAGCAACAGGACTTCGAAAGCGTAAACCACCAGTAGCGCGGTAACCTTGATCAGTTTCATAAAACCACTCTCCTTCTGCCGAAACAGCCTTGGCGGGCGGCTGTGCGGAGAAAAACGCGGTCTTGGCGGCTCGTCGGGGGATATTATACCACGGATTTTGCGTTTGTCAAGAGGGTACTGACGCACTTTTTTTGAAAATTACGAAAAATTTTTCTAAAAAACCCCGCGGAAAGCGCGCGCGCTTCGCTTCCGCTTGACTTTTTCTTTCGCTTGTTGTACAATAAAGGGAAAGGAAGGTAGAAAAGCGAAAAATGATCATTCTCGGCATCGATCCCGGTATCGCCACCTTAGGCTACGGCGTGATCGAAAAAGACGATAGAGGAAACTGCCGCGCGCTCGATTACGGCGTGGTCGTAACGCCCAAAGAGGAAAGCTTGCCCGTGCGGCTTGCGATGCTCGAAGAGGGGGTTTCCAAAATTCTCGAAAAATTCCGTCCCGACGAAGTCGCGATGGAAGAGCTTTTCTTTTCCAAAAATATCACGACGGGTATCGCCGTCGCCCACGCGCGCGGGGTGGCTATGCTCGCTTGCGTGAAAAGCTGCGGCAGGCTGTTCGAATACACCCCTATGCAGATCAAACAGGCGCTCACGGGCTACGGCAGGGCGGATAAACGCCAGATGCAGGAAGTCGTTACCTCGCTTTTGAGATTGACGGCGATCCCCAAACCCGACGACGCGGCCGACGCGCTTGCCATCGCGCTTTGCCACGCGTTTACGAGCCGATTCGGGAATCTGTTCGCCGTCGGGAATACGACGAGGACGAAAGGGCACAACGCGGTCGGGGGCGAGGCGTTCCGATCGATGATGGAGAGCGGACAACCTTCCGCGCCCGAGAAGAAAAAAACGAAGATCGTGCGGTCGGTCGCGGGCGGCGCGCCGAAAAAGACCAAACCGAGCGTTTCGTCCGCGGCTCAAATCGCCGCGGCGGTACTCAAAATGCAAGAATCCGCCGAGAAAAGCGGGGAAGAAAAATAAGGAGTGAAGAACGGAAATGATAGCGTACGTAAGGGGCAGGGTCTTGACGACCACGAGCGAAACGGCGATTTTGGACGTAAACGGACTCGGCTACGAGATCTATTGTTCGGGCGGGGCGTTTAAAAAACTCAACGTCGGAGAGGTCGCGGAATTATATACCTATTTACAGGTAAAAGAGGACGGCGTAACGCTGTTCGGCTTTGAAAGCGTGAAGGAAAAAGAGCTGTTTTTAAAGCTTACGGGCGTGTCGGGGGTAGGTCCGAAGCTCGGGATCGCGGTGCTTTCGGGACTTTCCGCAGACGAGCTTGCCGCGGCTATTTTAACGGCGGATATCAAACGGCTTTCGGCGGTGAAAGGGCTGGGCAAAAAGACGGCGGAAAAGATCGTTTTGGAGCTGCACGGCAAGATCTCCGCGGAAGAAATTTTAAGCGCGAGCGGGGAAACGGCGAGCCTTGCGCCCGCAACCCCCGTCCAAAAGCTTTCGGCGGCGGACGAGGACGCGGTTTCCGCGTTGACGGGGCTGGGTTTTACGCGCACGGAAAGCGTGAACGCGGTGAAAAAGGCACGCGAAAAGGGCGCGAATACCGTCGAAGAAGTAATTATGAAAGCCCTGCAAGGGGTGTAAAAACCGCACGGGGAGGAAGGTATGTTTGACGAAGAAGAATACGATTCCGAAAATCTGATCGTAAGCACGAAAACGGAATACGACGCGGAGGAGAACGTTCTCCGTCCGAAAACGATGTCCGAATACGTCGGGCAGGAAAAGGTCAAAGAGAATTTAAGCGTATACGTCACCGCCGCGAAACAGCGGGGCGACGCGCTCGATCACGTTTTATTATACGGTCCTCCGGGGCTGGGGAAAACCACTCTCGCGCACATTATCGCGAACGAAATGGGGGTGGCGATCAAGATCACGAGCGGCCCTGCCATCGAGCGTTCGGGCGATCTCGCCGCGATCCTTACGAACTTAAACGAGGGCGACGTGTTGTTTATCGACGAGATTCACCGCCTCAACCGTTCGGTCGAGGAAATTTTATATTCGGCGATGGAGGACTACGCGCTCGATATTATCGTCGGGAAAGGCCCGTCGGCGCGCAATATCCGCTTCGCCTTGAAAAAATTCACGCTGATCGGCGCGACCACCCGCGCGGGTATGCTCGCAAGCCCCTTGCGCGATCGCTTCGGCATTATCAACCGCCTCGAAATGTATACCCCCGAGGAGCTTAAAAAGATCGTCGCCCGTTCGGCGGCGGCTTTGGAGATCGGGATCGAGGACGACGCGGCGGACGAGATCGCGCGGCGCAGCCGCGGTACGCCCCGTATCGCCAATCGGCTTTTAAAACGCGTGCGGGACTTTTCGCTCGTGAAAGGGAACGCCGTGATCACGAAAGCGGACGCAAGGTTCGCGCTTGCCCGCTTAGAGATCGACGAGCTGGGCTTGGACGAAACGGACAGAAATCTGCTCCGCGCGCTTATCGAAAAATTCGGCGGCGGCCCTGCGGGGCTGGAAACGCTCGCCGCGACCATCAACGAGGACGCGAACACGATCGAGGACGTCTACGAGCCTTATTTATTACAGCTCGGCTTTATCGCGCGTACTCCGCGCGGGAGAATTTGCTTAAAGGACGCCTACGAGCATATGGGCTTACAGCCGAAAGCAAAACCAAAAAAACAAATGTCCTTTTTCGAGGACGAAAATTAAGGACGAATAAGCGTTCGTCAAATACCTGTATAGGGCATTTTTAAAAATTATGGATAAAGTACGATACAAAAAAAGCGATTTTTTCTACGAGCTTCCCGAAACGCAGATCGCGCAAACGCCCGCCGAGCCGCGGGATTCCTCGCGCCTTCTCGTCTACGATCGGGCGACGAAAAAAATCGAGGATAAAATTTTCCGCGATATCGAAAGCGAGCTGAAAGCGGGCGACCTGCTCGTGCTCAATAAAACCAAGGTCATTCCCGCGCGTATGTACGCGACGACGAAAAACGGCGGGAAAGTCGAGGTGCTGCTTTTAAAACGCTACGATCTCAAAACGTGGGAAGTGCTGATGCGCCCCGGAAAAAAGGGCAAGCTCGGCGTGACGATGACGGTCGGCGATAAGCTTTCCTTGACGGTCAAAGAGATCACGGAGAGCGGGGAGAGGATCGTGGAATTCGAATTCGACGGCGTGTTCGAGGATATTTTAAGCGAGGTCGGCACGATGCCGCTCCCGCCGTATATCAAAGAAAAACTCGTCGATCAGACCCGTTATAACACGGTGTATAGCAAGATCGACGGCTCAGCCGCCGCACCGACGGCGGGACTTCATTTCACCCCTGAGCTTTTAGAGCGCTTGAAAAACAAGGGCGTACAGATCGCGGAAGTGCTTTTGCACGTGGGACTCGGCACGTTCCGCCCCGTCAGCGAGGAGATCATTACCGATCATAAAATGCATTCGGAAGAATACGAGATCGACGAACGGGCGGCGGAGCTTATCAACGCTGCGAAGCGCGAAGGCAGACGGGTGATCGCCGTCGGCACGACTTCCGTCCGAACGCTCGAAAGCGTGGCGGACGAGAACGGCGAAGTGAAAGCGTGCAAGGGGAGTACGGAAATTTTTCTGTACCCGCCTTATAAAATGAAATGCGTGGACGCGCTCGTGACGAATTTTCACCTGCCCGAAAGCACCTTGATTATGCTGGTGGCGTGCCTCACGGGCAGAGAGGAGATCTTGGATGTATACCGTTACGCAGTACGAGAAAAGTATCGTTTCTTTTCGTTCGGCGACAGTATGTTTATTCGTTGACGGTCATTGCGAACGAACGTGAAACAATCCCAAGGAC